>NZ_JAIJHU010000069.1:0-12460 GCF_022723415.1 Barnesiella sp.
ACACACACGAGGAACGGGAAGAGCGCGAACGATTCGAAGCCTGCCGTCGGGAAGCTCTCAGAAGGAAAACCGAAACGCACGAGGCCGAAGAAAAAGAATACGTGCAACCGGCCTCTGCTCACGAAGCCGATAAAGACCCGCAAGAAGACTACACGACAGCCGGGTCCGGAATCCCGGCACACACCCCGCAGCCCTTATCGCCCCTATTCGGGAGCATCTGGTGCGGCACTCCTGCCGGTAATCCCATTGGCGAACCTGCCCCCGGATTCCATCGATCCTCTTTCGATTGCAACAGAAGAGAATAAATCTGACGGGTGGAGGGTGAACCCACACAATCCGTTCCGATGAGTAAAACAATGGGAACTACCTTTCGCCACCGATCCGATGTAAATAGGAGAGAAAAGTTTTATAAACCCCTTCAATAAAATCCGATCGGCTCTCTCACCAGCCTAATAAGTTAAAAAAATAAAACATACTTTCAAATATTCGACTCACTCCATTTCAAATCTACGAAACTTTCGTAGATTTGCGAAACAATCGTAATAATAACACATGGAAAAACTGACACATCAAGAAGAAGAAATAATGCTCGTCATCTGGAAAAAGAAAAGAGGCATTATCAAAGATTTCCTAGAACAGCTGCCCGAACCGCAACCGCCCTACACGACAGTCGCTTCAATTGTCAAAAATTTGGAGAAAAAAGGATTTCTGTCGAGCGAGAAAATAGGCAATACCTATTTATATATTCCACGAATAACCCAAACCGAATATAAGAAAAAATTCTTATCGGGAATCGTAAAAAGCTATTTTTCAAATTCCTATAAAGAGATGGTCACATTCTTCGCCCACGAACAAAAACTCTCGGAAGAAGACTTGCGGCAAATCATCGAAATGATTGAACGAGGTAAAAGCTAACCCATAAAAACTGAAAACATGGCTTTCTTACTATATCTACTACAAATAAACATAGCACTAAGTCTATTATATTTATGCTATAAAGTTCTATTCTCGCAAAATACATTTTTCGGGTTAAGAAGGCTCATACTCATCAGTATCGTGTTATTCTCCACGACCTACCCGTGGTACGACATTCCCGACATCGACCCTATTATTCCGGCCCATCTGCAAATTACACTTCCCGAAGTACTTTACAGCATGGAAGAAACAGTCCCCCAGAAAGCCTTTGACATATACCCGTTGATAGCTTATCTATACGGAGGAATATGCTCGCTATTCTTGTTACGCATGTTTTTGAGAATAGCTTCGATAATAAAACTGCGGGCAAATGGAAAGCTCCGTATCATCGGGGAGAGCCATATAATCGTCTGCGACGAAAACATACAACCCTGTTCCTTCTTCCGATGGATATTTCTTCCTCATTCCATTTTGCAAAATAAAAACACGCTCACAAGAATACTCCGACACGAAAATACACACATACGACAATTACATACCATAGATGTCCTATTAGGCGAAAGTATGGCAGCATTATGTTGGATAAATCCGTTAAGCTGGTTATTGCTGAAAGAAATCAGACTGAATCTCGAATATATGGCCGACGAGGCTGCGATTCCCGACGAACAAGAAAAAAAGACATACCAATACCTGTTACTCGACATTTCACAATCGAATAACGAACTCCCTTCCGCAATACCGTTCAATTACTCTTTTTTGAAAACCCGCATTCGCATGATTAACCGGAAGCGATCACAAACGACATCTGTATTCAAATATCTGCTGATACTACCCCTTTTCTTGGCTATCGTAACTGCCAACCAATGCTGTACAGACCAACAACCGCTTCAATCCGAAATTGAAAAAGTATTCCCCAAACCCTCGGAAGTTCAAACGAAAGATAGCTCGACAACCGCTTCCGAAACATCGGAAACTCCCCTCGAAGTCGCGGAAATCATGCCCGAATTTCCCGGCGGAACCGAAGCGTTGCTCTCTTTTATCAAAGACAATCTCGAATACCCGCAAAAAGCTATCGACGAACAAACCGAAGGACGGGTAATCATACGATTTGTCGTAAACAGCAATGGAGAAATATCCGATCCCACAATTCTCAAAGGCATAAACAAAAATCTCGACCAAGCCGCCATAGATGTTATTAACAAACTACCCCGTTGGAAACCGGGACAGCAAGACGGACAACCCGTAAGTGTACAGTTCACCCTTCCCATCGTTTTCAAATTAACCTGATATATTCACTTAAAAAATTTAGACACATGAAAAAGACATTATTATCCTCGATGATTATCATCTTAATGGGTTTGCTCGGAGCTTGTAGCTCCAATACCTCGGACAAAACGAGTCTGCCGGAACAATCGGTATCGGAAAACGAAACGGCAACCCCGGTCGCAATCGAAGTCCCCGACACGCTTGGTAAAACATACGATGCCGTAGAAGTCATGCCCGAATTTCCCGGCGGAACCGAAGCGTTGCTCTCTTTCATCAAAGGCAACCTCAAATATCCGCAAAAAGCTATCGACGAACAAACCGAAGGTCGGGTAATCGTACAATTCGTTATCGATAAAACCGGGAAAGTATCGAGCCCCGAAGTCATTAGAGGCGTAACCTCGGAACTTGACAAAGCTGCGTTGGACATCGTCTCGGCACTCCCCGACTGGAAACCGGGTGAACAAGACGGACAAAAAGTAAATGTGAAATATACACTGCCCGTAGTCTTTAAGTTGATATAACGGGAATGCCGAGCCAATAGATTTATCTCTGAAAATACGATACGGTTCGAGGGGAAAACTCGAACGAACGGGGTTTTCCCCTCGAACCATACATACATAACTTTTGCACAATATACCCCCTTTCCGCTTATGAAAAAATTACTTTGCTTTATCGGTCTTTTTCTGGCTCTATTCGCCTTGAAAAGTCATGCCGGTATTCCCGGCGGAACCATACCATTTATCTTTGACAGTCATTTATATCTTCAAGTAAGGCTGAACGACACCATTCCCGTCACTATTATCTACGATACGGGCGCCGACTTTCTATACCTCGATGAAGATTATTTGAAACTGAATAATCTGCAAAATGCTTTCGGGAAAAAAGGAACAGCAAGAATGGGAGGTGCAGGTAACAACGAGCCCCAATCCGTCGACATCTTCATCGAACCTGTTAAAATCCACTGTGGAGAATTAAATTATCAAAACAAGATAACCCCGGTCATTAAATTGCGTGATATTCTTGGAAAGCACACCGATGGCTTGCTGGGCAATACCCACCTGTTAAATACGCCTTTGGAGATTAATTTCAGTGAAAGCTACATCAAGCAATTAAAAGAACCGCTTTCGGCCGACTCGCTTGACCGTTACCACAAACTCGAAGCTCGATTCAAAGACAACCGCATCGATGTGAAAGCCAATCTGCAAATCGATTCCGCAAATACGGTGGAAGGCTGGTTTAGAATGGATTTAGGAAGTGGCTCCACAATCACTCTTTCAAATGAAACGACATCTGCGTTAAACCTTGCCGGCATACGCAAAGCCTACTTCGAAACACAGGCCGGGGGAATAGGAGGAAGTTCCGAGGAATTTGAATTAAGAGCCGAAAAATTCGGTATGGTCGATACGCTCGAAAATCTTGTAATAGACTGCTCTCTCAATAAGAAAGGCGCATTGTCATCGGGCAGGCCCTATGTGGGCATCATCGGCAATGAAATTTGGTCGCTCTACGACATTATCTTAGATCCCGTTCATTCCTCCGTATGGGTAAAACGAAACGATAATGAAGGCTCCTATTCCCGATCTTCCGTCACGCATATGGCCGTTATCGACCGTACGGACATTTGCGAAGGTTGGATTATCAACGGACTTTATAAAAGTGGAATCGCAGAACAGGCCGGTATTGAAATCGGAGACATAATTATAGCTATAAACGACCGGCCCGTTAAAGAAATAACTTGGGAAGAACAGCGAAAAGGGTTAGGTCTCAACGGCAAGACAGAATACACGATAAAGAAAAGAAACGGTGAAATAGTCACTTGCGTCCTATACATTCGTAATCAAATCATCTGACCTGTAAGGTTGCGGAAAACAGCCTATTTTTTCATTCGATATAGAAATTCAAACGCACGGCACAAGAACAAAACGAGGAACTGTAGAACAAAATTATTAAATCTGCAATGAACGGAGGGTTACTCTTAAACTCCTCCTCTGTGTTTTGCACTGCAAAATATAGGGGAGGTGTCCGAAGGACGGAGGGGTTAGAAAAATATCGACAGTGACAGTAACAAAATCAAGTATCACCCTCTCCCCCTACCTGTCCCGTAGCATGGCGGGGTATCACACTGCGATATAGAGGGAGCAGGTTTAATGCCTTTCGGCCCGCGAAGCATCTATCCGCAACAAAACGAACAACAAAATAGTAAATCCCCACAGCGACGACCCCCCATAACTGAAAAAAGGCAAAGGTATACCGATAACAGGGCACAATCCTATAACCATACCGATATTCACCGCCAAATGAAAAAACAATATCGAGACCACACAATAAGCATATACCCTTCCAAAAGCAGAATGCTGCCGTTCTCCGATAGCTATAAGTCTGAATATGAGCGTGACGAAAAGAACAATCACACCCACAGCTCCCCAAAAGCCCTCCTCCTCACCAATGGTACAAAAGATAAAGTCGGTATCTTGCTCCGGCACATATTTCAATTTCGTTTGAGTCCCATTCAGAAAACCTTTTCCCAAAAAGCCCCCCGAACCGATGGCGATTTTCGACTGGTTCACATTATATCCCGCACCGCGCAAGTCCTCCTCCATGCCCAGTGTCACTTTAATCCGTTTCTGCTGATGAGACTCCAACACTTCATTGAAAGCATAATCCACAGAAAACAGGAAAATGACCGATACGACAGCCGTTGCCAAGATAGTAAGAATCCTCAACGAACGAGTCGAGAAGTAAAGAAGCACCAGATAAACGACGACGGCGGCCGTAGTCCCCATACAAACATACAAGAGATTAACCGGTACATCGAAATACATCAAAATGCCACATACCGCTCCTACCGCCAAATAACCAAGCATCAAATAACGAGCCGCACGACTGTTTCTCTGATAAAATAACAACATTCCGACCACCACCAAAAGAATAAGTACGAAAACCAACACTTCTCCGGCAGGAATCTCCCCCCATAATACACTCGAATATTTGACGGCAACCACAAAATAGACCACGGCGCAAAGGCCATAGAAAAGGAACAATCCCGATAATCCTTCCCGATACAGAACGAATATCAACGATGCGAAAACCAACGCCGAACCGGTCTCCTTTTGAGCGATAATCAAAACAATAGGCAACAATATGATAAAAACCGCACGGAATAAATCCCGTCTGTTTTTCAAAGAAAACCCATACGTCCCGAAAGACCGAGCCAAAGCAAGAGCCGTGGCAAACTTAGCGAACTCGGCCGGTTGTAAACTGACAGGCCCCAACACCAACCACGAACGGGACCCTTTTATATCGGGGGCTAAAAATATGGTGGCGATAAGCAAAAGTATGATAATCCCGTAGAATAGATAAGCATAAGTTTCATAAACCCGGAAATCCACCATTAAAATCATAAAAGCCAATACGAGCGACAAACCTATCCATATCAACTGTTTTCCCGAACGCTCGGCAAAGTCGAATATACTGGCATTATCGAAATCGTAACTGGCGGCATAAATGCTTATCCAACCGCAAAGAACGAGAATCAGATAAAGAATTACCGTCATCCAGTCGATAGACCGCCATATATTAATGCTTTTTGACCCCACTGTATATGATTGTGTTAGATTGCAACATACGCTCTTCCAAGTATTTCCGCTCCGGTGCAATCTTCCGGTTCAGATACATCTCCATCATCAGACTTCCGATAGGTACACCATACGTAGCTCCGAATCCTGCATTCTCCACATAAACGGCAATAGCTATTTTGGGGTTGTCCATCGGAGCGAATCCCATAAAAGCCGAGTGGTCTTTTCCATGAGGATTCTGTGCCGTTCCCGTCTTTCCGCACACCTCTATACCCGGTATAGCACCTATACGGCAAGTCCCGCCGGTTACAGCCATGCGCATACCCTCTACGACATAATCGTAATAGTGAGAATCGACCATAGTATACTTAGGTGTAGTAAACTCCGGGGAGATAACCGTATCCTGTATCTCCCGAACCAAATGCGGAGTGTAAAAATACCCCCTATTGGCAATCGTTGCCGACAAATTAGCTATCTGCAACGGGGTCGCCAAGACCTCTCCTTGTCCAATCGCGACAGATATAATCGTCAATGCGCTCCATCGATTTTCGCCATATACCTTGTTGTAATAATTACTATTGGGAATAAAGCCTCGACTCTCACCCGGTAAATCCACCCCTAAACGATATCCATACCCCATCGATACCAAATAATCTTTCCAAACATTGAACGCCTTTGCCGGCGATTGATATTTTTTCCGATTATCGACCATCGAACGCAATCCGTAACAGAAAAACGCATTACACGAAGTTTGCAAAGCCGGAAGTAACGATAAAGGTGATGCATGCCCATGACAGCCGACTTTCAACCGTCCCGACACAAACCCATGATAACAGGGATAAAGTGTATGCTCGGTGATGATCCCTTCGTTCAGGAAAATAAGTCCCTGTGTAGGCTTAAATGTCGATCCCGGCGGGTATGCGGCCATCAAAGCTCTATCGAACAAAGGCTTGTACCGGTCTCTATTCAGTTTCAAATAATTTCTACCTCTCTCCCTGCCAACCAGCATGGAGGGATCGTAAGTGGGACTCGAAACCATCGCCAATATCTCTCCCGTAGACGGCTCGATAGCAACGATAGCCCCAATCTTGTTCTGCATTAATTTCTCGCCATAGGCCTGCAACTCGATATCCAACGACAAATTCAGATTTTTCCCCGAAACAGGTGCTACATCATAACGCCCGTCTTCATATCTTCCTTTAACACGGCCATGGGCATCGCGCAGTAAAATCTCCACCCCCTTTTCTCCACGTAAAATATTTTCGTAAGAGCGCTCTATCCCCAAATCTCCGGTGTAATCTCCCCGAGTATAATAACTGTCTTTCTCTATATCTCCGGGAGACACTTCCCGAATATTCCCCAATACATTCGCAGCCACAGGGTAAGCATACTCCCTGAGCATACGGTTTTGAATGAAAAAACCGGGGAAACGATATAGTTTTTCTTGTAACCGTCCATAATCTTGCGCGGACAACTGGGTCATAAAAGTCTGAGGTGTGTATGACGAATAACCGGGATTCAACCTCCGATTTTTCATATCCGCCATGCGCTTATCGAATTGTTCCTTCGTAATCCCCACAGTCCGGCAAAAATCAAGTGTATCGAAAGGGCGAACCTCTCGTACAATCATCATTACATCGTATGCCGGTTGATTAAAAACCAATAACTTTCCATTGCGGTCATAAATAAGACCACGAGAAGGATATTGTGTTTTTTTCAAGAAAGCGTTTCCATCGGCGTGTTGCTTATAGTCGTCGTTCAACACTTGTAAAGAAAACAATCGCACGACATATATGCAAGCAATCACCAACACGATGCCGCCTATCACATATTTACGCCTCTCTAATTTATAGTCTTTTCTCACGTCCCGATTTCGTTAAACTATCCATTCCCAATATCACAAGAAATGTCAATATAGTACTGGCTAAAATACGAACAATTAATCTTCCTATATCGAAAAAGCTAAAAGACTCTATTACGAAAAGGAGGGTACAGAAACAAAGTGAAAATGTAAGCACGTAGCGCACAAACAAAGACATTCCGAAATTGCGTATAGAGGGCTCCGATTCGCTATAATCCTCACCCCTCGGCGTATAAAGATTCAATATCGGTTTTCTCAAAAAGGCAACGACGGTACAAGCCAAAGCATTCATACCCGGCGTATTGCTGAATATGTCGATTACCAACCCAAGAATAAAAGCAAGCGTTAAAGTCCAATTAACCGAGAGCGATAGAGGTAACCTGATTATAAAATAAATATAAAGAAAAGGAATGGCAACTCCCAATAAATGTATATTATTCCCTATCGTAACCTGCAAGAATACGACTACAATAAACAAGAAAAAATATCGTAACCAACTATTCATATCGAGCCTCCTTTTCAAGTTTATCCTGTTCTTCTTTTTGTCGGTTCGATATAATGCGCACATACCCTAAGCCACTAAAATCGGAACTTAGCTCCACACGCAATGTATAGAAATTATCGTCACGCTGCTTTTTATAATCGCTGATTATACCCACCATAATTCCTTCTGGAAACACAGACGAATAGCCGCTCGTGACAATCGTATCTCCCGGAGCAAACTCCACATGCCGAGGCATCTCCTCTAATACGGCGTAACGAGGACTCACCGCATCCCAAACCAAAGACCCGAAATAGTCGCTGCCTTTTACCTTGCAACTGAGACGCAACTTAGGGTTAAGAACCGATATGGCCACGGAATGATGTTCGCCCACAACATTGATAATACCCACGACACCGTTCTGATCGACCACTCCCATCTCCGGCTCTATACCTTCGGCTCGCCCTTTGTCAATCGTTATATAATTGTTTATTTGCGCTACACTGTTATTCACAACACGAGCCACTGCAAAATCATAATCATGAAGTACGGAATCGAAAGGAATCGTATCTTTTCCCACAGAAGACCTATAACGATTCAACTGTTCTTTCAGATTTATTACCTCCATCTCCAACTCTCCGTTTCGTAATTGCAAATCCCTGTTTACTTCTCTCAATCCAAAATATGAAGTTACTTCCGATTGCAAATCATAAACAGCCGATGCCACTTGATTGGCCGACGAGAGATAAATACTGCGCTGATAAGGGTTTCGTCCAACCAACAACACGCAACTTATCGCTACATAAATAGCAAGTACTATCCATGAGCTATGCCTCAATAAAAAATTGATTAAGTTGCGCATTTTCTTATTAATTCTACCACAACGAGTTACAAAAGTTTTTTTTCACTTTTGTAACTCGTCTATTCTAAAAAACGACAAAGCCTGTCGATGTATCTTTTCTGTTACCGAATGAGGAAGGAGAACTGGTCGATATTTTTCAATGCGACGCCTGTACCTTTCGCAACAGCATGTAACGGATCTTCGGCGATGTGGAACGGTATTCCTATCTTATCGGTCAACCGTTTATCCAATCCTCTCAATAAAGCGCCTCCACCGGCCAACCAAATACCGTTACGCACAATATCGGCATACAATTCAGGAGGTGTATGTTCCAATGCATTCAACACGGCAGCCTCGATTTTCGAGATAGACTTCTCGATACAATGAGCTATCTCTTGGTAAGAAATGGGGACTTCCATAGGCAACGCCGTCATACGATTCGGACCATGTACGACATAATCTTCGGGAGGATTATCCAATTCGGTCAAAGCCGAACCCACATTGATTTTGATCAATTCGGCCGTACGTTCTCCCACTTTCACATTATGCTGACGCCCCATATACTCTTGTATGTCGTTCGTCAAATCGTCACCGGCTACCCGTATCGAATTGTTCGACACGATACCACCCAACGAAATAACGGCAATTTCGGTCGTACCACCACCGATATCCACAATCATATTTCCCTCGGGAGCCTGAACGTCAAGTCCTATACCTATCGCGGCAGCCATAGGCTCATAAATCATATATACATCTCGTCCTCCGGCATGCTCCGAAGAGTCGCGCACCGCACGAATTTCAACCTCGGTACTTCCCGACGGAATACCTATTACCATACGCAAAGAAGGCGAGAACCAATGACTTTTGGAGCTAACCATCTTTACCATACCTCTAATCATCTGCTCGGCAGCATAGAAGTCGGCTATCACACCGTCTCTCAAAGGTCTGATCGTGCGTATATTTTCATGGGTTTTACCATGCATCAAACGAGCTTTTTCACCGACCGCCAGCAACTTGTCCGTACGTTTATCCAGCGCAACCACCGAAGGTTCGTCCACCACGATTTTATCGTTGTGGATAATCACCGTATTGGCTGTGCCCAAGTCTATGGCAATCTCTTGTGTGAAAGAAAATAATCCCATATCGGTTATTGATTAAATAATTTATATTAGTGCTTAAAATGCCGTATACCGGTCATTACCATAGCCATGCCGTTTTTATCGCAATATTCTACCGAATCGTTGTCACGAACCGATCCACCCGGTTGAATTACAGCAGTCACCCCGGCCTCATGAGCTATTTCCACGCAATCGGCAAAGGGGAAAAATGCATCCGAAGCCATTACAGCCCCTTGTAAATCGAAATCGAACGAACGAGCTTTCTCTATGGCTTGACGCAAAGCATCTACCCGCGAAGTCTGACCGATACCGCTCGCACAAAGCTGACGGTTTTTAGCCAACACGATTGCATTCGATTTACTGTGTTTTACAATTTTATTGGCAAACAACAAATCTTCCACCTCAGCCGGAGTAACAGCTTTCTCGGTAACCTGCTTCAACTCTTCGGGCTTTTCTCGATACAAATCGCGATCTTGTACCAACACCCCGTTCAGCAACGAACGGAATTGGCGATTCGACGCTTTGAACGGTTTCTGCACGAGAATGATACGATTCTTTTTCTGTTCAAGAACTTCGAGCGCATCAGCCGTATAGCCCGGTGCGATACAAACTTCGAAAAAGATTTTATGCATCTCTTCGGCAGTTTCTTTATCGATCGGGCGGTTCGTTATCAATACCCCTCCGAATGCCGAAACCGGATCTCCTGCCAAAGCAGCTTTCCAGGCTTCCACCAAAGTTTCCCGAGATGCCAAACCGCAGGCATTATTATGTTTCAATATAGCGAATGTCGTATCGTCGAACTCCGAAATCAACGATACCGCCGCATCTATGTCCAATAAATTGTTATAGGAAATTTCCTTTCCATGAAGTTGATCGAACATTTCCTCGAAATTACCGTAGAAGACTCCTTTCTGATGAGGATTTTCACCATATCGAAGAGTCTTGGCATGATTTCCCGCATAGCGGAATGCCGAAGCCTCGTCTCCGTCGAAATAGTTAAATATCGCACTGTCATATCCCGAAGATACGGCAAAAGCCTCTTTGGCGAACCAACGACGATCTTCCAACGAAGAGCTGGCTCCCTTCTCCTTTAACATAGCCAACAACGGAGCATACTGAGCTTTCGATGCGACGATAACGACATCTTTATAATTTTTAGCAGCCGCTCTTATCAAAGAGATACCGCCTATATCTATCTTCTCGATAATAGCACTCTCATCTGCACCCGAAGCCACGGTTTCCTCGAACGGATATAAATCCACGATAACCAAATCGATAGAAGGGATTTCATATTGAGTGATTTGTTGCTGATCGACTTCATTTTCCCGACGGTTCAATATACCACCGAACACTTTGGGGTGAAGAGTCTTAACCCGTCCTCCCAAAATAGACGGATAACCGGTCAGATTCTCTACTGAACCACAAGGAATCCCCAACGACTCAATAAAAGATTGCGTACCACCGGTCGAGATAAAATTAACTCCTTCGGCATGTAAAAGTTTCAAAATTTCGTCTAAACCATCTTTATGAAAAACGGAGACAAGAGCTGTTTTAATTTTCTTATTTTCAAGCATAAAGCATCGCACTATATAATTCGGTTACAAAAATACAAAAATATATAGGTTTAGCCTTGTATAATTCATGAAAGTTTTCATGGAAAAATAAATCTTTTCTATTCGGCTCTTTCTAACGGTGTTATCCTTCCTTTTATGAACAAAACAGTGTTCTTATTCGTTTCGTTTTCCTACACCGCATAGGTCTAAAAAAATGATGTCTTAACTATTCTGCCTATATACGACGAATCAAAAACATAAACTCAAATATAAATTATTCAAAATGCTTATGGAAAAAATAGGAATATTTTACGGCTCAACTACCGGAATTACAGAAAGTGTAGCCTACCGATTAGCCGAACTAATGCATGTAAAAAAAGAAGACATACACGATGTCGCACGAAGCAAACCTTCGGAAATAGGACAATACGAGCTATTATTATTGGGTTCTTCGACATGGGGAAGCGGAGATCTTCAAGACGACTGGTATGACTTCCTCGACGGAATCGAAACCCTCGATCTCAAAGATAAAACCATTGCTTTATTCGGTTGCGGAGACCAATCTATGAGCGACACCTTTTGCAATGCCGTCGGCACAATTTACCATCGACTACAAAAAACAGGAGCAACATTTTACGGAGCTTTCGAAGCAGGAGACTATACATTCGACAAATCGACGGCCTTTATCAACGGCAAATTCATAGGATTACTTATCGACGATGTAAACGAACCCGAAAAAACAGAAAACAGGCTCAATCATTGGGTAGAGCTTCTACAATCGGAATATATTGTAACACAGTAATCACCCTCTTATCTTAAATATATTATTGAGGCGGGTATCGATACCCGC
>NZ_JAIJHU010000139.1:0-1410 GCF_022723415.1 Barnesiella sp.
AAAATAATCAGTCCAATATTGTAACGAATCAAAATTACGAAAAAACGATTATTGAAGGAGAAGTTGGTAAGGATTTTCAGTTGCCAAAAGGAAGAACACCACAAAAACCGAAATAATTACTTTTAAAAAGCTTTGAAAGGAGCTCCCTTTTAAGGCTTTTTTTGTTATAGGGGGGAGAGAATGGAAGATTTAATGATGAAAGAAAAAAGAAAAGGCTGTGGTTGTGGCTGTTTAGGTTGTTTATCACCATTTTTATGTCTTTTCTTTTTCATTCTTTTTCTCTTTTCAACAGGAAATGAAGAGGGACAAGAAACTTGTGTAGATGTTCCCACGATAAGTAGTATTGCCAACCAAAATACAGAAGAAAATGCCAAAGTTATTTATACTTATTTTAGAAAGAATTTTGAAGCGACCCCTGAAGGAGCAAGTGGAGTTTTAGGTTGTTTACAGTTTGAATCTCAGCTTGATTCTACAGCGGAAAATCCCTCAAGCGGTGCTTATGGAATCGCACAATGGTTGGGGGGAAGATTGACAAGACTCGAACAATTAGCACAAGAAATGGGAAAAGAGAAGAGTGATTTGGCTGTCCAACTTCAATTACTGAGTGAGGAATTGCAAAATCCTTATTATAAAAAAGCATTGCATGCCTTAAAATTAACGAATGTTCATGAGGCACAAAAAGAATGGCTTTTATGGTTTGAAGGGCTTAGCCAAGATTCGTCTCAATGGCATTTAGAACAACGAAATGCGATGGCGGATAGTTGGTATGCGAAATTTGGTTCAAGTGATCCAGTGGCGAATTATACTTCTGAAAATGTCGCAGCAGAAGATGGAAATATACTTGTATGTGATTCTTCTGGTTCTGGTGAAGCAGATGGAGATATTTTAGAAATTGCGAAAAGTTGGCTTGGATGGTTTCATTATGATCAAGTACACCCTGCGCCGGATTTAGGATCAGATTTAAAGAACCCTAATAAAGAAGGTCGAACAGACTGTTCAGGATTTGTTTGGTTAGTTCTAAATAAGGCAGGGTATCATGTTCCTGCAAATATGCAATGGTATACAGGTTCAATGGCAAGTGACGCAAGAGGTAGTCAGCAGTATTTACAAGCAATTTCTGCGAATGACGCACAAGCAGGAGATATTATTATTGTCAATCAGGGTGGCGGTGCTGGTTCAAATGGTCATACAGGGATTTTAACTGAAAAATGGAAAGGAAACGAGACAAAGATTATACAAGAAGGAGGAAACGGAGATCGAGTAAATATTGAAGCTTTTGGTACGTCATTTACAAGTTTGATTTCTGGAGGCGATATTTGTTTTGCTCGCCCGATAAAAAAATAGAATAGGAGAGAATGATGAAGCATTTTATTACAGGCATAGTTTGTCTATTGATAGGAAGTTATGGTA
>NZ_JAIJHU010000140.1:0-1371 GCF_022723415.1 Barnesiella sp.
CTAGAGGACAACTGCTTCGATTATCAACTAATTGTCTAGCCAACGATCAACTAGCAAAAGTACTAGACCCACTAAAAGCGGGGCGATAATCAACGAGATTAATTTTTCTAACATGGCTATCCCCCCCTTTCGGGGCAGTTGCCGTTAATGAGTATACCATAATTGCTTTAGGGTTGTTAGGGCTTGTCCTGACCGCCTGTAAGGCGCTTTTGAAACAAGATAAGGATTTTATCCAAGATTGTCTTAGAACGGCTTAGACGAGCACCTAGAGCTTCACACAACCCTCTTTGAACAACGGGTTTAGCAAAGGAGCCTTTAGGCGACTGCGCAGTATAATGTGAGAGCGAAGCGAACACACCTTTTAAGCGACCGTAGGGAGCAAGTTCCCAGTTTAGGAAAATTCGCGAATCTGTTTGAAAAAAAAAGAAGTGATTTTTTAGGCGGGAAAATTTAGCTCCCTCTTTTATAATCTCTTTTTAAACCTCTTTTTAAACCTCTTTACCGTCGTCTGTGTCCCTACTCTCCCAATGGATACAGAGGCTTTTGGGGGTGGTTTTGTCTGTTTTTGGGGGTGGTTTTGTCTGTTTAGATGTGCTATTATAGGGGTAGTTATCCTGTAAAGATACCCCTATAATAGATTTGAGGTGCTTAAATGACAAATGAAATTGTGAAATACCACCATGAATTAAATACAATTCCGCTACGTAAATTTACACCAGTCGAAATGAATTTGTTCTTCTCGATTGTGTCCAGAATGCGTGAAAAAGGGGATAAGACAGTTCGTTTTACGTTTGACCAACTAAAAGATTTGAGTAACTACAAAGCAACTGCGAATGTTCGATTTGTAGAAGATTTAAAAGCAACTTATGAAAAAATTTTATCTTTACGCTTTGGTCGCAGAAGTGAGTCTGGGCTTTCTTACGATATGTTTGTGATGTTTACAGAATTTAAAATTAACGGGGACGTAGAAAATCCTTACGTAGATATACGAATTTACGAAAAAGCTTTGCCTTTACTAAACAATTTAGATGAATGGGTGCGCTATTCTCTCCAACAATTCAATGAACTAGAAAGTAGTTACGCAAAAACAATGTTTCGTTTGTTAAAACAATACAGAACCAAAGGCTTTGCCTATTTTTCAAAAGAAGATCTTCACGAATTATTGGATATTCCAAAAAGTTATAGACAAAGTGATATAAATAAAAATGTCATAAAGCCTATCCAACAAGAACTAACCGCAATTTTCAAAGGTCTGACAATCAAAAAGAAATACGGAAAAGGACGGGGAAAGCCTGTTATTGGCTATCAATTCACATTTAAACCTGAGATAAAAAAAGCAGACGATTTTAACAAACATGCACCAACCAAAGA
>NZ_JAIJHU010000141.1:0-1342 GCF_022723415.1 Barnesiella sp.
TCGCATGAAGGAACACCTCGTGTTGCTTTTCCAAAATAATGATTGCAATCATCACAAACGTCAAATCCTATATCATCGCTCCCCAGATTATGCGGAATGATATGAGGAGCAGCCCTAAAGCTAACCTCTGGCTCTGTTTTTCCACACCAAACACATTGGCAAGTTTTTACGTATCTCATACCAATTAACTAATCATCAGAATTGACAAATCTATTATACTCCTCTTCACAATTAGTACATAATCCAAAATCATTCAAAACGGCATATTCTCCACAACGAACACAAGTGTCAGTTTTATCTACTTCGAAATAGGGTGATAAATCAACAGTACATTCTATCTCTCCGCCATCAATTTCGATATTTTGGTTGTTTATAAACCCCATTGGATACTCCCATATTTGCAACGTGAGGTCTATCTGTCTGCCACAATTAGGACATTCACAAATCTCATATGATTCATATTCGATTTCATACCCCATACCGCGGTCATCTGCGTATGAACTCTCCCAATCAAAATTAAAATCATCAGGATCTACTTCAAACATTTCACCACATGAATCACAACGTATTAAAAGCCTATCTCCCGAGTGATCTCTTTTCATTTGTCGCTCCTGAACCTTTCGCAGAAGAACATCCTTTGCCGCACCCAATTTTCCTTGAAATTCCAAAACAGGTTCGTCTGGCTGATAAGACTTTTCAATATGCTCTATAAATTTTGATGTTTGATAGAACCATATCTTATGTCCTGTATCTTCCTCAAACTCTGCCAGCAGTTCTCTTCTTGGATTACCAAGTTCCTCTTTTAGAGGCTTTTCCAGTCCTTTACACTTATCAGATTCGTCAACTATAATCCAATCTGCCTTTACGTCGTTACTTATAAAAATTACATCCTTATCTTTTTCTCTAGCAAAACGTATGATTTCCTTCCATATAATCAAATCTCCATATTGCCGGATTCCAGACTTTGTAAATGCGTCCTTGTAGCCAGGAGGTATCTCGTTTTTGTAGCGATAAGCTCCTTCTGAAACAATTTGCTTTATCTCGGAAAAAGAAAAGGGAGTGCCCTTTGGAAGATTATTGATGCATGTACCCAATTTATCATCAGTAGCAATCTCCCTAATTTCTTTCTTACGTTTTTGATATTCTTCCGCAACAAGTTTTTTTATATCAGCAACTTTAGGGCTAATCTCTTCTACAAATGCTTTTACCTGTGCCAAATTATGGTCTGAGATAAAAGGGTGGTAGTATTTACGCTCCCATTGACTAATATAAGATTTTAAATCATCAATTAGTTTATTGCTTTGTATGTCCTTATCTGAATACTTTTCAGAGATAGGTTTCA
>NZ_JAIJHU010000142.1:0-1335 GCF_022723415.1 Barnesiella sp.
ATAACCGGGATTCTGATCCATATTGTCGTTATACAAAATATCGTTCTCGGGAATTGGCAATGCCCAACGATAGCTCGGGAAATCGATATTTTTCGTGAGCGGATCCAAGTCGTAATCGGTCCGAACCAACGACTTCTGCAAACGTTTCATATCGAAGAATATATGGCCCTCGAACAAGAACTCTTTGCGGCTTTCCTCGAACAGGTTGTCGAGCGTTACCGAAGCGTAAGCCTCGGCATTACGGTTCGTGGCTACGCGATTCAAATCGTCGATGGCGGTTACGCCCGATACCGTAGCTCCACGGTAAATAGCCTCCGAACGTATCAGATACATTTCCGAGATTCGCAATACCGGCACGTTATTGTAGGCCAACAGTCCGTTTTTACCGGGGAACTTGGTAGACCAGCGATAACCCGGATACTTACTATTGGTTTTCGTCAATCCGGTCAACCGCACATCGGTTGCGTCATACAAATCGATAAGGTCGTTCGATACTCGAACGTCGCCATAACCGGCTCCGCCTGCAACTTCGGGGGCTGTCAAGTAGTCTCCGAGGTCACTGCGGCTGCCGTCGCTCTGAGATACGTAAACTTCAAATATGATTTCGCTGCCCGATTGGGGGGCTACGTCTACCGAGCCGTCCCACATCGATACGAAGCGGTCGCCCGAAAGCAGACGGAAACGCCCGTTCTTGATCACTTTCGTCGCATAATCAGCGGCCAACTGCCAATCTTCATGATGCAGATATACCCGTGCCATCAAGGCTTGAATAACCGGTTTCGTTACCGTGGCTACGACATCTTTCACCCCTGCGCGCACATAGCTGTCGCTCATCAGGCGTTCGGCTTCCACCAAGTCGGGTATAATGAGGTTTTCATACACTTCCGCTACCGTGTTACGAGAGGGACGGGCCGAAAGGTCGTCCTTCAAGACGATGGGCACACCCATCGCTTCTACTCCGGTAAGACCTTTTTCCTTGATATATCCGTAGGGTTGAGCATAAACTCGTACCAAATCGAAGTAAGCCAAAGCTCGCAAGAAAAGATTCTCGGCTTTGATGTTGTTGATTTGCTCGTCGCTTACCCCGTCCCGCGAGAATTTTCCTTCGTCAATAGCCGTGAGGGCTTTATTACAGCCCAATATCGCGCTATATGCGCTCGACCAAAGACCCATCGTGCTGGTCGAAGTATAGTTCCAAGCCGGTTCCTGACGCATACGTCCTGTATTGACCGGGCCTACCATACCGTTGCCGCACATCACGTCGAATGTCAACGGGAACGATGCTCCATACCACGAGATGACTGCCCGATAGTTACCCGCCGTCGCTCCGTCGAT
>NZ_JAIJHU010000143.1:0-1334 GCF_022723415.1 Barnesiella sp.
GCAATCTTTAAGAAAATCAATTGGTTTCAACGGAAAACCAGCTACAGATGAAGAAATCGAAAATATGAAAAATGCCCTTATTGACTACCTAAAAAAACATTAATATGAAACTATCGGAAATCATTAAAGATATTGAACAGCATGGTATCATCGTTTTATTTACAAGTCTTCCAAATAGTAAAGGAAGACATAATGAAATTAACGGTCAAAAATACATCTTCGTTGATAACGAGCTATCTGAAGTTGAACTAATCAATGTACTACTACATGAAAAAGCTCATTGTCTCAAAGATGACATAAATAACACACTATGCTTTGTAGAAACATACAATCCTCGAATAGAAAATGAAACTGAAAAAAAACGTATCATTGACTTCCTCAATCTAATCAACCAAGAATATCCTATAGATGAATCATTTAATTATATCGAATATATGAAAAAAGCTTTCATACCTGATAAATATGAAAACTTTGTCAAAGAAACCGTTAAAAATCTATACTTCAAAGATATAAAGAAAAACTAACACAGCTTTTTCAGACAGTTAAACTTAGGAGAAAAAATATTAAAAAAACGACTAGAATTTTTCTAGTCGTCATTTTTTGCTTCCTCTACTGCTTTTTCTAATTGCTTCGAACCTTTTCGATAATAAACAGAAGTAGTAGAAGAACCATATAAAGAATCTTCTGTTAGTGTTAAAATTCCATCTTTATATGAATATGGTACTACATAATCTTTACCAGCATTAACCGTTATCTGTTTTTTATCTGTATCAACATTAGTAATTGAATATGTAACACCATCAACATCAATAGTTCCACTATTATTATCTATTTCCAACTCTACTTCAGCTGTACCATCATAATAAACTGTACACCATTTCCCACTTAAATCATCTTTTGATGAACACCCAAAAAGTAAGAATACTGACATAACCGCTAACAATGTTGCTAACAACTTCTTTTTCATAAAAGCACCTCCCAATTATTTTAAACTGTCTGCGGTATTTAATTTTAAGCATTTAAACTCTCCATTAAACTTTTAACATCAGTAAATTCCTCACTCATGTTAACACCCTTTACAACATCATCAAGAGCAGGAGTTAATTCATCAGCTTTAAATGTAATTGTAGTCATAAAGCATACACCCCTTTTCCTTATATCAACATTATACCAACAATGTTAATATACGTCAAAAGATTGTTATAAATACAACAAAAAATCTATTCAGTACACAATAAAATGCACTAGTAAAAAACTAATGCACTTTATTCTATACCTAATTGATTAAAAATATGTTGCTTGGTTAATTTTTGGTTAGTTTCCTTACTACAATT
>NZ_JAIJHU010000070.1:0-11668 GCF_022723415.1 Barnesiella sp.
CACTTCAAGAGAATGACACGGATATAGCGGTACTGACTATGAAGGCGCAACTGCTCGAAGACCTTGGCTAACTTAATCTGGGCATTGCGAAGAAGAAAAGGTATATCATCGCCACCATCCTTGTTCTTGATTCGGGCATAGGCGTAGGCGAAGAAATAGAAATCGTGCTTGCAGCGGAGACGGATGAGATAGCGGAAGACAGCATCACGTGCTTTCTCTTGATCGAGGTCGGGCATGTACTTCTCGCAGAAGGCTTGGATGGAACCGCACTTGATGATGGCGCAGAACTTCTTTTCCTTCAACATTTCTACCGGAAGCCAAAGCTTCTTGCCTTTTAAGAAATCCTCAATGACACACTCGAAACGAAGACCAGGGGCGTTTTCTCCAGTAATGGGACGATAGCTAGCGAGGAGGCTTGTGAGCCTTCTCTTATCTTCCTCTAGAAATTCTTTGAGCTTCTTTTCGGAAATCTGCTGCTGAGGTCGTACCTTTAATGAAGATTTTGCTACTGGCATTTTTTATTTTTAATGTTGAGTGTTGAATGTTAAATGTTGAGTTTTTGAGACTTGCGAATGAATCCTTCTGCCTTGGCATAGATGAATCCGATGGCAAAGAGGATGAGGTGATAGATGCCAGCTATGTGAGGGAGGAGGCATCCAATCACTAGGAGGATGAGCATCTGCCAGAAGGCTAAGCGTTTTCGCCTGTAGAGCCACGGAGCGGTGAAGCCCATGAAGAAGGAGATAATGACCGATGCGCCCAAGACTGGGAGGGACGGATAATAAAGGAAGGAGAGAGCCACGGATGCAAGCCACGAAGCCAGCACTCGATGAAAGCGAAACAGACGATGCACCATAAGGAGGCACCAGGCATTAACAGCCCAATGGATGAAGTTGGCATGACCGAACATGTAAACGAAATGGGAGTATTGAGGCGAGGATGGCGACACAGCAAGATTGGCGTGCAGCGGAATGATGAAAGCCATCAGGAGGACGATGAGGAGTGTTATATATAATGTACGCATAATGAAAGAGAGTTTTATCGAGTGATGAATGATGTTTTCTTATTGCGGAAATAATTGTTGATTTTCATCTGTATGTAGCGAGGAGCCATCCCCATGTTGGGTGCAGGGAGGTCTAGGCACACATACACAAGATGCTTGGTGTTGTATTCCTTGTATTGTTCCATCTGACGGAGGCGCAAGAAATCCTGATAGAAGGCTTCGAAGAGTTTTTCTTTCATGGCTTGGTATTTGCCGAACTTAGGCTTTTCCCCCTTGATGCGTTTGCATACATACCGATAGGCTGTGCTATCAGCGAGATAATAACAAGAGGCTGGCATCTTGGCGATGTAATCGCATATCTTAGCCATGGTGGTAGGATATTCTACCATCCTCTTGGCCTTACGAAAGAGCAGAAACATTTCCTGGTCTCTTTTAAGGTAAATTTCGGATATGGAATTTAGATGTTTCATGCCAACAAAATTAATTCATCAAGATGCAGAACTTATCACAAAGTAATGCGAAATTTTGCTTAATTTAGCACACAAATATTAAAAAAGAACGTTTATGGCAAAAGAAACGATTGATAATCAGAATGTTAAATCAAAGCGAGATTCTTTCAGAGAGCGTCTTGCTCAGCGTTATCCCGACCTGAATATGGACGATGATGAGGCTGTTTTTAACCAAATTGCGACCGATTACGACCAGTACGACCAAAGCAAGAAAAGGATGGACGACTTCAACAATATGCTGAAAGAAAATCCTCATGCGCCTGGGCTGGTGACAGGTCTCATTACAAAGAAAAATGCCGATGGTGGCGACTTCAACCTTATCGACTACTTGATAGACGAGCTAGGACAGGACTACATCGAAGCCATCAATGGTGACGAGGAGGCTAGGAAACGCTTGAAGACTAGCGAGAAGGAAAAGCTAGCAGCCAGTGAGAAGCTAGCCAAGGGCAAGGAGACTCTTGCAGCCAACATGAAGCAAGAGGATAAGGAACTTGATGCAGCCATGAAGGAAGCCAAGATTAAGCCCGAGTCTATCAAGGACTTGATAGAGTGGATGTATAAGCGCAGTGATGATGGCGAAGACCACGATGATGATGGATTCGTATGGCGTGCAGCTCGCTATGAATTGAAGAAGGCTGACTTCTTGCGTCTCTTCCAAATCAAGGATTTCGACAAGGCTGTGGCTGATGCCGAGGAACGTGGCTACAAGCGTGGCAAGAACGAGAAAATCGACCAACAGAAGCAGCTACATGATGGAAGACAGGGTGGCAAGCGGAACATCAATATCAATGGTGGCGGTGGTGCTCCTTCTCTTCCAAAGGAGAAGAGCCGAACCGAACAGGTGTATAGCCAGATGGTTGGAATGTAGCTCTTATCAATTAAGAATTTATAGTTAATAATTAATAGTTTAAAAAAATGTAGATTATGAAACAGTTTAAGAAATGGTTTGGATTCATGATGGCGATTTTCGTCATGATTCTGAGTGGTGGCAGCTCTTATGCTATGGCAGAAACTCCTCCTAATATTCCAGCAGGTGAAGGTGGCGGTGGTCCTACAGGTCCAACGGATGGACCAGGTGTAGGTGGCACGGGTCCAAAGTGGCAGGGTGGAAGCCAAGAGCAACAGGAGAAGATGAACAACTGGGACTACTATGTGGCTCATGTGAACCCTACCGTGGTGGAAATGAAGCTGGAGAGTTGCCCAATCGACCAGATTCTTCGAGCCTCGAAGCGAATGACTCCTGTGGACAGCAACCGCATTGAGTACTATTCCATCGGTCAGCGACCAATCAAAACAAAACTTGCAGCGAAGTTAAGTAAAACTACAAACGGTGGCTCTGTAAAGCTAACGGTGGAAAATGCGACAGTGTTTGGTACTGGTGACATCATTATGATTAAAAGCTGTCTTGGCTATCAGGACAACGGTACTGACCGAAGCACGATGATTCCTTTGCAGCTGCGTGTAACAGAGGTAGATAACGATGGAAACCCTACATGCTATGCGCTGAATGGAAAGAAAAACGCCAGTCGTGGAAACCGGGACATTCCTGAGGATATTGAGGCTGGTACTGTAGTAATGCGACTGGGACGAGCCGCAGGTGAAAAAGAGGTAGAGACTGGTAGCTACTACTCTATGCCAGACAAGAGCTTCCAGTATTGCCAGCGATTCATCATGCAGGTGGAGGAATCTCTTATCGACCGTATGAGCAAGACCCAGGTGCAGTGGGACTTCACACGTCAGGAGAAGATGGCTATGGACGATATGCGCCAAGGTCAGGAGCTGAGCGGACTGTTTGGCTATCGCTCTATGTCGAATGGTGGCAAGGATGTAGGTCTTGTCTATACCATGGGTGGCATCTTCTGGGAAGCTGGTAAGGATTTGCAGATTGGACACTGGGAGCCAAAGATGTTTAGACAAGCCGATGGCACTCTTGTGCCTGTAACCGTAAAAGTGACCGTACCTGATGAGACTTCTTCCGGTACGAAGGAAGAGACCAAGCAGGTATATGAGTATGTGATTAGTGAGAAGGAGCTGACCTCATTTATTGCTGCTATGTTGAAGGGTGCAGGTAACTCTAGCCGTACCAAGTTGCTCTTCGTGGACAACTTGATTTATCAGGCATTTGCCAACCTCCGCTCTAACAAGCGCATCATTACACAGACTGAAAAGGACTACCAGGGATGGAAGCTCGACTTCGAGAAGTTCGAGAGCATGGGAACTAAAATTCTCATTTATCGCCACGATGCCTTCAATAGTTGGGGCATGGATGGTAGAGCCTTCTGTTTGGATGCTCGTTATCTCGACAAGTATGTATTTGGTACTTGGTCACGAAATGAGTTTAATGCCAAGGATTTGCTGATTCGCAACACCGCAGGTGTGGTAATGGAGGAGTATAGCTGTTGGGTTCTGACATTCCCGGATGCCCATGCTCGTGTATCTCGCCCTGCCTTCACAGAGGACGGTGTGACCGATGAGCAGATTCAGGAGGCTGCTTAATCAAAACAAAGGAAACTGATAGTTTTCTAACATATATCAAAACTCGGGGATAGTTGAGGCTCTAGATGGGAACAATAGCCCTCGGACTAGGCTTCGCTATCCCTTCACCCATAAACACAAAAGATATGTATAGATTTGTAGCAAACAGTATGCTCATCTTTGTGGTGACTCTGCCTAGCGGACTTGTGAAGAGCGTGGAGTTTGAGAGGTGCAGCAACAATGCTTATTCTTACCTCACGGACAACAAGCAGGTGGCAGACTGCATCAGAAAGCATCCGTTGACCAAGGCTGGACGCATCAAGGATGAGAGCGAACCTGAACCTGAGCCAAAGAAAGCTCTTGATGAGGTAATAGGGAAGGCGATGGACTTGATGGACGATAACGCCCTTCGCTTCGAGAATATCACCAAGGCTAAGAACTATCTCCAGAAGACCTTCAAGGTGGATGTAAGGAAACTGAAATCGCCTGAGCAGGTGAAGGAGAAGGCTAAGGAGCTTGGGGTTGAAATAGTTTTTTAGTTAATAGTTTATAGTTAATAGTGCCTATGGAAGCATTGATGAGTGACCTTGTGAAGGAAATGAGGCTTGCGTTGGACGAGGTGAAGCACGATGAGCTGAATGATGTCTTTGCCGATGATTCGGACGAGGAAATGAAACAAGCTATCGAGACAGCAGCACAGCAGCTATTGCTGCAAGCACCACCGCAGATGCTACAGCCCCAAAGGGTAGTGGTTTCGCTGAATGAAAGCGGTAAGCAAGATTATGATGCCATTCAGACACAATACACTGATGGGCATGGTAGCCTTGTGATACCTGATGATTGGCTGAGGCTGGTGGAGCTGAGGCTGAAAAGTTGGTCTTCCTCGTTGGTGGCTTTGATGGACCCAGGAAGCAAGGAGGCTCAGATGCAAGCCTCTCGATGGACTAGGGGGACACCGCAGAAGCCGAAGGGCATGATAACCGTTTCGCCTACTACAGGAAAGCGAGTACTGATGTACTGGACTGCCGGAAGGTATTCTGCTAACCATGATACGCCTACAAACAAGGTGTATGACCATGAAGTGGAGCTATTCACATACCTTCCTTATCAAAAGGTGAAGGATGTGCTTGAAAAGGATGGGAAAACGGTGACAGACCAGAAAATCATCCTAGCCCTGACTGACGAGTGTAAGAAGTATCTCATCTATCGTGCCATCTCTATCTTCTTGATAAGTAAGAAGGAGAGTGAACTGGGCGAGAAGTATAACCAATTATCACAAATTTAACAAGATATGGCTAATGATATAGACAAAACAAGTCCTCACTACAAGGGGGAGTTTGGCAGTATATACGAGGTGAACCAGAAGTTTCCTTCGGGAGGCGTGGAAGGTGACTACGTGGCTATTGATGGCTGGGCGCATTACTGGAATGCGGACAGGGGAACTTGGTGCGTGAATGCCCAGAGGGATAGCTACTGGGATGAGCTGATAACTGGCATCATTGAGAAGTTTAAACTCATCAAAGGAGCTACGTATATGGGCGTAGCAGGTCTTGATACTGTGCCAGCTAAGGTTATCGGTGCCAAGATGTATTATTTTGCGACCGTAGCTGGTACGTATAAGAACTTTGGGGGGCTTGTTGTTCCTCAGGGCATCAATGTGCTTTATTCTGAGAATGGCAGCAGCTGGGTATGCTCTACTTTGCTGGAAGTGGCTCAGGAGTTGGGCGTGAGCACAAGGAATGTAGTTAGCCAAAAGGTGGTGAATGAGGCATTGGCAAAGAAGGCTAATACTGCTGATGTTGATACAAAATTTACAGAAGAGAAAAAGCGTGTTGATGCCGAGCTTGCTAAGAAGTTCGACAAGGAGAATATTGCCCAAGAGTTCGGCGATTCAAAGGACAAGGTAGTCTCCCAGTTTGCCATTCCATTCCGTGAAATTGAGTCTCCAGAGTTCATCAAGGTAATAGTAGATGCAGAAGACCACTTCTTGTTTGGAATCCAGCTTGATGGTTCCATTGAGTGGAGCAAGGGTATTCCTGCACCAATCAGAGCCAAGTTGCAAGAGATTATCAACCAGTGCCAGCAGGATAAGACGGATATTCTTGAAGCTATTAATGCTGCCAAGAAAGAATTGTCTGCAAGCATTACTGCATTGCAGGAAGGTAAGGTAGACAAAGAAGAAGGAAAATCCCTCATTGAAGATGAAGTAAAGGAGTGTTTTAGAGTAATTGAGAACGAAGAATTTATCAAAGCTATAGTAGATGCTGAGGATAGAGTTCTCTTTGGTATCTACAGAGCTACAGGCAAGCCGTACTATCCTCAAAATGATATGTACCACATATCACAGAGCGAAGAGTTCCTTTGGGTAATTCTTGATGCAGCAAATCATCCTCTTCTTGGTATTCTGCAAGATGGCACTTGTTGGGCAGCCAAGCCTCAGTGGCTTGATGATATTAAGGCTATCAAGGAAGCTCTTTCAAGTATTGACGAAACCCTCAAAAACTTCCAGCCAAAGGAAGATGGTAAGGGCTTGATAAGTCTTGATGTTGCTGACAGCTTCTTCTATATCTCCAATGATGAGTATATCATTGCAGTGGTAGATACAGAAAACAGAATCCTTGCAGGAATCAAGTATGATGCACAACCATACTTCCCTAACCATGAAATGTACTCTGTAATAACCAACGAGGAATGGCTTTATGCTATCATTGATGCAGAAAACAAGGTTCTTGGTGGTTTCCATGCAAATGATGGTCACATGTTTGTTGGAGGAATTGATATTAGTACTTTTATCTCCGATGCTATTATTGATATAGCAGACATCAAAGAACGCACTGCTCATCTTTCTACAATAGAGAATGATGAATATCTTTCTGTAGAGACTGATGCCGAGGGTAAGGTAATTGGATATACTGCTCCTGATGGCAGTCATTATTTCTATAAGGTAAAGTCTGAAACTATTCCAATAGAATTTGAGCATATTGAAGACCCTGAGAAAAGGATGGAGATTACTACTGATAGAGAAGGAAAAGTAATGTCTTATCGTGACTCACAAGGCAAGAAACATGAGCATGATATGGAAGTCACAAACCTTGAAGTATCAAATCTTAACCTCCAAGGAAATAGTGTATACAATATACAAGATGCCTTGAAAGCAAACGGTTTTACTATTAAAACCCCAGCTGATTGGAGTGAATACATTACCCAAAATGGTGATTATCCTCTGAACATTCCAACTCCTCGCTGTGCAAGATTAAACATAATTTCAAGTAGTGATTTGACAAAACTATCAAAAGTAGGTTTAGCTGGTGCTGTAAAAGGTAAGAATTATGATATTCCTGCTGTCGTTGAATTTTGGGACATGCAAGGCAATTACTTTAAGAAGAATTCATATATATCAGGGCAAGGAAGTAGTTCTATGAATTATATAAAGAAGAGCATTGCCCTTGATTTGTTTGATTCAGAGGTTGGGGGTGATAGCTTTTCTGTGAAGTTTGGAGAGTGGGTTCCTCAAGACTCATTCCATTTAAAGGCTTATTATACAGACCCATTCAGGGGAATGTGTGTAATAGGATACTCTATATATAATGATATAGTAAAGACTAGAGGATTAGAAAAGGATTACGTGTGGAAAAGAGCCTTGCTTAATACAGATGCAATAACTCCTACTAACCCTATCGTAAATGGAAAGAAAGAAGTGCTATTATATACAGAAAGTGGTGCTCGTTGTTTCCCAGATGGTTTTCCTTGCATGGTTTTCCAAAATGGAGAATTTTGGGGATTATATAGCTTCCAATTAAAGAAGCATCGTAGTAATTATTGTCTAAATAAGAAAACTGCTGAACATATACATCTTGATGGAAATATTAGTGAAACATCATTGTTCAACGCTAATGGTGATAGTTCTTTGATACAATGGAAAAATATCAACAAGGTTGGTTTTGAAATCAGAAATCCTAAGTCGTTGTATCTTATGGATGGAAGCGAATATGATGCAGACCTCAATTCCGGTGAACTTATAGACGAGTCATCAGAGTTTTATGATGAGTTAAAGCATAAGACTAGCGCAAAAGTTAAGAAATATATAATTGATTTCTCAAAGACACTAGCAACGATTAAGGCTGCTGAAGATGTATATTTAGGCAATAAGACAGATGAAAATCTCAAAGCTATAAAAGATACGTTGGAGACTTATTTCGATAGCGAAAATCTCATTGATTATTTAATAACTTGTGATTTGCTTAGAAATACAGATGGATTTGCAGATAACTGGCAATGGGTTACATATAACGGAGTAAAATGGTATGTATGTTTATATGACGTAGATGCAACTTTAGGTAATCATTGGCAACCAGTTCAAACTATAAATCCTCCTTTGTATGGTAAGCATGTTACACAAATAATAAGCAAGATTTCTATGATGAAATATATTACCACTTATTACGTGAGTGAATTAGAAGAAAGATATGCTTATTTACGAAAAAATGGAATCATAGATGCAGAGAGAATAGTAACAAAGATAAGAGATTGGATGTTACGTTTTGGCGGTCAATATGCTTATGAACTTGAAGCTAATAAGTGGACTGATTTCGTTAAAAATGATAACATCTTTAGAGTTCATAAGTGGTTAATTACCGAAATAAATAATTTGGATAAGGTATACCACTATAATTCAGAAGTTTAACATTTTAATATATTTAATTATGGGAAATTGTTTAGTAACAAAATTGAAGGCATCCGTTAATAACCCTGACCTTCCGAAACTTGGCTATTTATTAGCCAAAATGAAGAATACTTCAGGAAATTATGTAGATTTTACCTATAAGGGTGCTATTAGAGTGTTTATTGATGGAGACAATGGAAGTGGTCACATCAAGAATTTAGCAGGAACAACCTCTAGGGATAACAATAGAGATAACTCTTTTCAGAAATTCTCTGTTGGTGAATACAATGTTAATATAGAGAAAGGTTCTCTATTTAAAGCATTCTATCACTCTACTGGTTATATGGATATAGATTTGGAGCAGTTTAAATACTGCACAAGTCTTGAAGAGTTATCTTTTGGTAGCCATCCTGACCCAAATGCACCTTCATCCAAACCTAATCAGCGTGAATATTTTTGGAAAGGTGACATAGCTAATTTAGCCAATCTTACTAATCTGAAAATCCTTAAATGGGACTGCAAAGACATGCCTTACGAAAACCACAAGGTGTATGGTAATATTGAATCTTTAAGCAATTTAACTAACCTTCAAGAGCTTTCAATAGCCGAAATGAAAACTTTTTCAGGTGATATAGTTAAGGCTTTCGGTAAGATGGTAAAACTTACAGATTTGAGAATTGCTAACAACGCTTGTACCGGAGATACTATCGACCTTGTAGCAGCTTGGAGAAGTAATGGAAAAACAACTGGTGAGCTTGACTGGAACTACATGTTTGCTTCTCCAGGTATTACCTTTGGTGGTAATAAATTTGGTAACGAGTTTGGTGTTGCCAAACTCTATTGGGAATCAGATTGGTGTGCTGTTGTTGCTTCTGCATACGTTAAATGTAGCAAGAACACCCCTTCGTCTAAGATAACAGAGTGGCAGAATGCTGGTAAGAGTGTTGAAGTTGTAGATAAAGCTTAAAATATAAGTAAATATGGAAAATAAAATTTTGACAAAACCTTTTAAGGTTATTTACAAAGGTAAGGAATTAGTTAAAGAATTAACTAAAGAACCTAATAATAACAAGGTTTATGTGGCAGTAGATGCTACCGCAGCAGAGTTTGACACATACTCAGAAGCCAAGGCTTACGTAGATGAGCATAACTTGGTGTATGAGGAGTCAAAGTATGGGGAGTAAAACTCCAAGACGAGACTTTGTAAATTAAGAAATAAGACGATATGAAGAAGAATAAGAAACAATTACACGAAGCACTGGCAGTGCTTTTGACCAAACTTTCATCGGCAAGGGAGAATCCCTTGCTGATGGATAATTACGTGACGAAAGCCTTGCGCACGGTTCTTTTGGAGTTCAAGGAATCGGGCGAGCTTTATGCTGCCTACAAGGAGCAGATACATTCCACCATGGAAAGTGATAATCCTTGGATAGGCATGTTGATGAAATCGATTGGCGGTGATACCTCCATCAAGGAGAGTATGACAGATGAAGCCATTGAAGGCATGGTAGACTCAATGTTGGGAGAATAAACTATGAAGGATTGGACAGGAAATAGAAAGAGTATGTTCGTGACCTTGGGAGCATCCAACCACACGGACAAGGAGCGTGAGAGTAATGACTTTTACGCTACTGACCCTATAGCCATTGATAAACTGGTGACAGTTATACAGCTTCCTCGTAAAATATGGGAGTGTGCTTGTGGTACAGGGTGCTTATCTGACCGACTGATGGACTTCGGGCATGAAGTAATCTCCACCGACCTTGTGGACAGAGGCTATGGGGGAGTAAGAGATTTCTTGGAAACTACCGAACTGCCGAACGATTGTACTTGCATCCTCACCAATCCGCCATACAAGTATGCCCTGGATTTCATTAAGCACAGCTTGGAGCTTCTTCCTGATGATGGACTTTGCATCATGTTCTTGAAGACTACCTTTCTAGAAGGACAAAAGAGGTATGATGAGCTATTTAGCAAGCATCCTCCTCAGTATGTGCTGCAATTCTCACGAAGAGTGCTTTGCGCCAAGAATGGAGAGTTTCAGAGAATGAAGGACGGAGGAGGCAGTGCTGTTAGCTATGCTTGGTTCGTTTGGAAGAAAGGTTATCATGGTGATACAGTCATCAAGTGGATATAATATAATAAGGTGTAACTCTTGATGGGGCTACACCTTATTTTATATATGATGTATTTGTGATTGTTGCTTACAGATTGTTATATTAGTAAAATTTAACCTTAAAATTTTGCTCAAAATGAATTGGTTTGAGCAAAAAGTTGTAATTTTGCTACAGATTTTTGATTTTATCAAGAACGTATAAACAATTAACTATAGACAAAAGGAGGTTTTTCTATGACACAAGAACAAGAAGCCGAAGTCCAACGGTTGATAAAGGACGTAGATGTTACTGAGCTGATGGGTATGCTTATGAAGCATGGCAACAGATATTCCAGAAGAATCTTAAAGTTCTTCCGGTGGTACTGCAAGTATATGCCTATAAGCCTCATGTTCTTTCACGCTTATGGTATCTGGGACTTTTCTCAGCATCCCAAAGAAATGTTTGTTCCTCACGAAGAAAATTTGCCATGTTATCTCTTCATTTATTTTATGGTTTATATTCTTCCGATGGTGACAATTCTGGCTAGTAGATTTTTCTTTTTGTGCTGGTGGTATCGTATTCCTTTCTTCTATTTCTTCGGCGTGAATGCTGCCCATATCGTGGAATGGAATTGGTATACTACCAAGGACATGGTGGACTCTTGCTATACAGTTATGATTGTAACTGGTATGTTTTATCTCTATGGCTTTTCTGATATGGTCATTAATAAGACGAGGATAGGTAGAAAATTCTTCTCATGATAGAGATTGCTGGAGATAATAAGAGAATAACAGAGATTTTTGGAGAATAACGGAGAAAATTGGAGAATTATGAAAAAAATGTTGAATTATGAGACCCTGGGAAATGCGTTGAAGGCGATGAGCGATGCTTGCTTCAAGGCTGCAGAGCAGCAGAAGAATGG
>NZ_JAIJHU010000071.1:0-11663 GCF_022723415.1 Barnesiella sp.
TTGTTCATGCCGGGACGTCCGTAGGTGGGGGACAATGTATTTGCGTTTGCCTCGTGCATAACATTTTGAGACCGGTCGTAGTCACGAGCTAATATAACTTCTTCTTCGATGGCATTCATCGAGGAGAAAAGATCGCGATAGGGTTGAGCTCCTGTTTGGTAGATGGCGTAGGGGGCATTGTCGATAAACAGTTTGGAAGCCGTAGCACATTCGTTCAAGAACTTTTCATAACCGGGAATTCCATGATATTTACGGAATGTTCCTTCGAACAGGCATATTCTCGATTTGAGGGCTAAGGCGGTCCAATGGGTTACGTTGTATAGGTCTTTTTTATCGGAAATGTTATTGATGGCATAAGTGAGATCATCAAGGATTTTATCCATGATAAAGTCGCGGCTGTCTCGTGGCCTGAACAATTCGGGATCGGTGGAAGAAAGCTCTCTGTCGAACCAGGGCACTTCGCCGAAACGTTTCACTTTTTCGAAATAGAAATATGCTCTGAAAAAGCGGGCTATACCGTCGAAATGTTCTCTTGCATCGACATCGTCGCAGCGCACCGAGTGGCTTAGATAGAAATTGACCGCTCTGAGGTATTCCCAGTTCCAGCCTCCGCCAGATGTGGGCACGGTGCGTATACCCTGTACTTCGGCCGGTAGATTGAATATGCAAACGACATCGGCCGATTCGGTATATCCCGAAGCCGCACCGGGAAACATTCCGTAGAATTGGTTGGTCGCACTGCGTAATTCATCGGCGTTGTTGTAGTAGGTTTCCGGGGATATGGCATCGAGAGGGTATTCATCTAACATATCGGAACAACCGGCAGTGCCCGATAAAAGGGCAATGAAACTATATAATATAATGTTCTTTTTCATGATGATAGGGGTTAAAAAGTTATATCAAGTCCGAATGAAAATACTTTGGAAAAAGGATAAGTTCGGGCGTCGCTGTTTACTGTGATTTGCTCGGGGTCGATATAGTCTGATTTCAGTTTTGTCCAAGTGAATAGGTTGTCTCCACTGAAATATACTCTTAACCGGTCGAGTTTAATTTTCGAGGTCCATTCTGTGGGTAGGGTATAGCCTACGGTCAGATTTTTTAATCGGCAATAGGCTATGTTTTGGAGATATCGGTCGTTTTTGTGAGCCAACGAGCGGTTGCCTTGTGCGGCGTATCCTCTGATTTTGGGGAGATAGGCATTCGGATTTTCTTCGGACCAGACGTTGTCCAAGAAATTGGCGGGCACGAAAGAGGAATAGGGTCGTGCAAAACCTCCCCAGAACATCATGTTGTTTCCATCGGGATAGCGGTGTTGCCGACCGACTCCTTGAAAGAAGGCCGAGATGTCTATGCCGTTCCAGCTGAGTCCGATGTTGGCGTTGTAGAGATATCGGGGTTCTTTGTTACCGATGATGACCATATCACCACGATTGTCGGCTGTTTTTTCACCGTCGTCGATGCGACCGCTTCCGTCGATGTCTACATATCTGGGGTCACCGGCTTGTAGTCCTTTGTAGTCGCCTACCGCCGTAACGAATATGTTTTCGCAGACATAACTATTGTCTACGGCTTTGGCATAGGCGGCTGCTTCTTCGTCAGTCTGGAAAAGGCCATCGATTTTGTAACCCCAGATTTCGCCGATGGTCATACCTTCGTAGTAGCTCGATTTTGCGAATTCTTTCATGGGATTGTCGAATTTTGTAATCACCGATTTGCTATCGGATAGCCCGAAAGACAGGTTGTAGCTGAACGGTTTATTTCCAAGATTGAATTGATCGTACCAGCTTACTGCCAACTCAAATCCTTTTGTGCGCAGGTTGGCGGCGTTTTCTTTCGGAGGAGTCGCACCGTATACGCCGGGGAGCATTTTCCCGGGAACCAACATGTCTTTGGTATCGCGGATAAACAGGTCGGCACTGAGGTTGAGCCTATTGTCGAAGAATCCGAGGTCGAGTCCCAAATTGTGGTGGATAACGGTTTCCCAAGTGAGTTTTCCCGAGGGAGGAGCCGAGACGGCAGCATAGGTGACGGGCTCGCCGTTCATGAGATATCCGCCCAAGCCTTGCATATTCAGCTTTTGTATGTATGGATAACAGTCGGATATGGCTTGATTGCCCAGAGATCCGGTGCTGAGTCGTATCTTAAAGTTAGAGAATACTTTGCGTATGGGGTCGAAGAATGCTTCTTCGCTCATTCGGTAGCCTACTGCAAAAGAGGGGAAGAGTCCGGCTCGGTGGTCTTTGGGAAACCGAGAAGAGGCATCCCATCGTATGTTGAACTCGGCCAGATATTTTCCGGCATAGTCGTATCCGATTCTTCCGAAGTAACCCAATAAGGCCCATTTGCTTTGTCCTCCCTGTACTGTCACGTCTTTTCCTTTTTCACCGAGGTTGAAGTCGTTCAGTTCGTCGGACTGGATATTCAGTTTTGTGGCATAATGGTGTTTGTAGTGGTTTTGCTCATAGTTGAATCCGGCCACAGCGTATACGTGATGCGAGTTGAACGTGTTGTCGTAGTTTAGATAGGCATCGACGCTGTGGTAGAAACTTTTTTCATACTCTTGGATCAGTTTGTTTGAGAACCAAGAGGCTTGTGCCACTTCCTCGACACCGGGGTATTGGGAGTATTTTGCCTGAGTGGAGCGCTCCATGTAATCGGTGGTACTGTGTTTGAAGTTATAGTTTGCAGTGAAAGTCAGCCCTTTCATGATTTTGAATATGGTGCTCCAAGAGTAGGTCATGTATCGGTTTTCCTCTATCGACTTGGTGGTTCCGTCTCCAATCAGAATATGTATACCATCGCTGGGGCCGGATGCTTGAATGGGATTTTGGTAAACCCAAGTTCCGTCGGGGTTATAAGGCATCAGATAGGGCATCGCATGGAAAGTGAGGCTAGGAATGTTGTATCCGTGCCCTACACCGGGAGCCGTATATTTGGAGTCGTATAGGCGAGCCATAAATTTGACTGTTAACCATTTGTAGGCATCCGCACTGACTTTTGCCATTAAATTGGCTGTTCGGAGTTTGTCGGTGTTTTGTCGATAGATACCGTCTTGTGTCCCATAATTCCCGCTTAACAGGTAGTTTATTTTTTGATTCCCGCCGGAGATGCTGAGGTTGTGGTCCCAAGTGGGGCGTGACTGGTCGAACAAATAGTTGTACCAGTCGAAATTGGCATAGTACATATAGGATTCTACACCACCTCTGTTCTGTACGACGGTCCAGGGTCTTTCGGGATTCTCTGTTTTGTCAAATCTTCTTGCCTCCAATTCTTTGTAGTCATCGGAAGTGAAACGGGTGTAGGTGACACCGTTGTATGATCGCATGAATTCGTCAACGAGCATGGCGGCATCGTATCCTGTGGTTAAGAAGTCGGTTCTTGTAGTGGGTTTTGAAAAGCTGAATCTTCCGTTGTAGTTCACTTGGGTTTTACCCGACTCACCTTTCTTTGTCGTGATCAGCACCACTCCAAAAGGAGCCCGGGCTCCATAGATGGCAGCCGAAGAAGCGTCTTTAAGAACCGAAATAGACTCGACGTCACGAGGGTTGATTTTATCGATGTTTCCTTCCATACCATCGATTAGGATCAGAGGTTTGGATTCTTGGTTGATGGATGCGAATCCCCGGACGTTCATGCGGGTTTTTTCTCCGGGTTTTCCAGAGCCGAATGAGATATTCAAGTTGGGTATCGCACCTTGCAGGGCTTGTCCTAAATTATTGACAGGGCGTTTTTCTAACTGTTTGTGGTCGGTGTATCCGACAGCTCCGATCAAATTGGCTTTCTTTTGCGTACCGTATCCCACGACTACAACTTCGTCCATAATATTGGCTTTCTCGGACAGCTCGATGTTCATTGTGATGCCCGGTGTGACGGCAATTTCTTGTGTGTTGTGTCCCACGTATGAAACGACCAATCGGGATTTCGGGGTGGCTTTGATGTGAAACCGTCCGTCGATGTCGGTCGATACGGCATTGTTTGTCCCTTTAACCAATACGGATGCGCCGATGAGCGGTTCGCCATTCGGATTTTTTACGAATCCCACGATACTTTCGGACTTTTGTCTGTTTTTTTCGTTGGTTATAATTACATGTTTCCCTTGTATTGCGTATTTGTATTTTAAGGGGCTTAGAATCATCGATAATGCATCGGTGAGTTTTTTGTTTTTGATGTTCACCGATATTTTTTGATGAATATTGATTTGCGTTTCGTCAAAATCAACGGAGATGTCGGCTTGTTTTTCTATCGATTTGAATATTTCGGATAGAGGCTTATCTGTCATATTCAAATCGATTGTTTGATTTTGGGCAAAAACGAATTGAACGGAGATAAGAAAACATAATAAAAAAGCAATTTTAAGCGAATTCTTTTTAGATGATTCGCTGGTTTTAATTTTTAAATTCATATTTTTGTGCATTAGATTTTAGATAAATACTGTAATTGATGTCACAATGTAAGGTGTTTTTCTGATTTCAAACCGGAGAAAATGTTTTGGGTGGTTTTCTCCGGTTCTTTTTTTCATTGGTGTCGATTTTTAGTTGATGAATATTATATCGTTATTTTTTTTGTATTTCATGTTTTGCAGTATCCCTTCCAAAATGGATAATACTTCGTCTATCGTTTCGTCGTGGTCGAATTTTACAGTGAGCTTGTTGTTTTTGTATTTTTCTTGGTCGTAAAGAATCGTTACGTTGTATTTTCTTTCGATCGTTTTTACCAGTTTCCCGAAGGGCGCATTTTTGAAATATAGTTGTCCTTCTTTCCAATTTGAGAGTCTTTGGGCATCGACTATGTTTATTTCGCGTGAATGTGTGTCGCGGTCGTATATGAATTGTTCGTTGGGAGACAGTATGGTTTCATGCGGTATGGAGTCTTTGGTCGAGACTTTTATTTTTCCTTCTTCGAGTGTCGCTATCGTTTGTGGAGAGTTGCTATATGACTCTACATTGAATGTAGTACCCAATGCTTCGATGTCGAGAGTCGCAGTTTTTACGATGAAGGGCTTTTTTTTGTCGCGGGATACTTTGAAGTTGGCTTCGCCATTGAGAAACAGGGTTCTGGTGTCGCCCTTGAATGTGTTGGGGTAAATCAGTATGGATTCGGCGTTAACCCACACCTCGCTTCCGTCTGGAAGGAATATTTGCTTTGCTTTTTCTCCTTTGGGGACGAAGCATTCGATGAGTTGTTCGGTATCTTGGGGTGTGTCGAGTATCAACCAAGTGAAAAGGGCTCCCAAAATGGGAAGCAGTATGGTGGCAACGGCTTTATAGATAGTGCTGCGGAAGTTGGCCCTTTTTCCCGGCAAAAAGTTGTTTCGATGGAATGTTTCTAGTTCGGATAATGTAAATGCATCGGGTGTCTCGTTTTGGCAAGAGTCCCATATCTCTGAAATCGCTTGATCTTTTTCTTCTCGGTTTTTGGGGGAGAGCAGCCACTTTTTGAAAAGTATATCGTCGGTTGAGGGTTGGCTGTTGTTAAAAAATTTATGTATTATGTTTTGTATAATGTTATTCATGGTTCCGTCTTTTATCAGGAGACGGATATCTATTGAAATACTTCCTGCTCGTTAACTTTATTTAAGGAATGAGAAAAAGCAAGGCGGCTAACATGTTTTTTTTGAGTTGTGTTAATACGGAACTGATGGTCTTTTCGACTGTGTTCTTTTTAAGGTTCAGTCGAAGGGCTATTTCATCGTTGGATAGGCCTTCTTTTCGGCTCATGTTGAATATGGTTCTCTTTTGCGGCGGCAGACTTGCGATGGTCGCGTCCATGAGGCTAAGCAGCTCTTTGGCGTATATTTCGTGTTCGACCGAGGTAGACTGTGGGGCTGTTTCTTCCAAATGGGATAGATAGTTTTGTTCGGTTATTTGTCTGTCGAATGAGTCGTATACAGCGTTACGGCACATTTTGAAAAGATAGGATTTCAGTGATTGTATATGCCCGAGCCGGTCGTGCGATATCCATAGTTTACAGAAAATATCTTGGGCGATATCTTGTGCTTGTTCTTTGTCTTTGATGAAGCCAACAAGGAATCGGAGCACAATAGGGTGGTAGTGTATAAAAATAGCATCGAATGATGTGGTATCTCCCTCGATAAGTCTTTTTAGATGGTATGTCTCTAATTCAAGATTCATGGTATAGCAGGAAGGCTCCGTGTTGTTTTTTGACAAAAGTATATTTTATTTTGGATAAAGAAAAAGAATGTAATGAATTTTATTTGCGAATACCCGAATGTTATGAGGAGTGTTTTTAAGGTTCAGCAGAAAATCCGTGGGGATAGACTTTAATGTTAATGAATGAGGGTGGTTGGAAAGATTTCATAAGTTTTTTGCAGTAAAAAGGTTACCCCTTGCTATGAGTATACTTTCCATCTATTTTCTTGCATCTTAACCACCAAATAAAGGCGATGTATTTGGGGGGAGTTTTTGTTTGTATTGATCCCCTCGCCCTGCGGGCACTCCCCCTATATTTTGCTGCGCAAAACACAGGGGGAGAGTGTGAGATGTATATCCCTTTCGCCTCTGCTCCGATGTTATTCAAAATGCCCCGCCATGTTACGGGGTACGGTAGGAGGGAGAGGGTTAAAAAGCACTAATATTTTAAACTTCTCCATTGCTGTGCCCCGTAGCATTACGGGGTGTGGCGTTAGCAATAGGGGAGGTGTCACGAAGTGACGGAGGGATTGAAAACGCCATCGTATCAGTCTGTTTATACCGGATATATTCCTTTCTCCCCTGACGTGTCCCGTAGCGTTACGGCGAACTGTGTTAGCAATAGGGGAATATACACGAACAATCCCCGTTAATTATCGACTGAGCCACAATCCTTACTGATTATCTACTGAACTCAAATATTGTGTATATTTAAAATGCTAAAAGCGTAATGCTTTATTATAAAAGTACTACGCTTTTTGCTTGCGGAAAGAGAGGGATTCGAACCCTCGGTACCCGTAAGGGTACAACGGTTTTCGAGACCGTCCCGATCGACCACTCCGGCATCTTTCCAATGGTCTATTATTTTCGAGGGGCAAAGGTAGAGAAAAGAATCGAGTAGAGATTATTTTAATTGTAAAAAAAACTAAAACAAATTGACTATTCTTTTTCTTTCCATGTTTTATAGGGGTGTTTTGCCAGATTGGAATTGTAATAGCGGGGGTCGCCTGTAACTTCTGTTTCTATGAAAGGAGGTAAATCGAATTGTTCCGACTCTGATTTTAGCTCGATTTCGGCAATAACCAGTCCGTCATTATTGCCCATGAATTCGTCTATTTCCCATTTGTGTCCGGCATAGGGATAAATGTACCTTTTCTTTTCGATGATTGAAGGAAGACAGAGTGATCCGAGCATTTCGGCAGCATCGGCTACCGGAATGGGGTATTCGAATTCTTTACGGGTACAACCTGTGGTAACGCCTTTGAGAGTAATGAATGCATTATTCCCGGAAATTCGTATGCGCACGGTTCTTTCTTTATCGATTGAGATGTATCCTTGTTTATAATATTTGCATTCGATTGATTCTTGTCGGTATGACTGGTCTTTTACTGTGTATTTGCGTTCTATTTCGGCACTCATGATTTAACATATATAAATAGAATGCCGAATATAGTACATTTATTTGGTTTAAGAAGCAGAATAGAAATCCCGACATTATTAAACATTGTTAAACCCATAAAGTGAAGATAATAAAACTCCGAGAGCCGACAGTTTTTTTGTACTTTTGCATTTTGAAAATTCGAGAGAATCGAATATCGGGACCAATTATAATATACAGTTTGTGAGACTTTTATGACAAAAAAGATATATGTGGTATTAACCCTTTGCCTATTATTTATAGGACTTCCTATTTCGGCTACGGCACAAAAGGCGACAGTGATAAAGGGGATAGTACGAGATTCCATAACCCATGAGCCTATATCTTATGCTTCTGTTTTTTTTGTGGGGAGCGATAAGGGACTTATGACGGACGATGACGGTAAGTTTGCCGTTTCGGTACGTGATAATTTTCTCAATGTTCGATTTTCTACGTTGGGTTATCGAGAGAAGACGGTTTTTGTAAAGAAAGGAGCCGAGAATGATTTGGTTATCGATTTGGTTCCATCGGATTATGTCTTGAAAGAGGTGGTCGTGAAACCGAAAAAGGAGAAATACAGTAAGAAAAATAATCCGGCAGTGGAGTTTGTAAAAAAATTGATAGAGCGTCGCCACGTAGGAGATCCGAAAAATCACGATTTTTATAATTATGAAAAGTATGAAAAGATGACTTTTGCCCTGAATGAATTTTCGGAGGAACAAAAGAAAAAGTGGCTTTTCAAAAAATTCCAATTTATTTTTGACTATGTCGATACTTCGGAGGTTTCGGGCAAACCTATTCTGACTGTTTCGATAAAGGAGAAGATCGCCGAGAATTATTATCGTCGCAGCCCGGAAACTGAGAAATCTGTGGTGACCGGTATTAAGCGGGCAGGAATCGACGAAATATTCAGCCAAGAAAGCGTGCAAATGTTGTGTGAGGATTTATTCCGGGAAATCGATATTTTCAGGAATGATATTACTCTGTTGAATAATAGATTCGTGAGCCCTTTGTCCAACATAGGTACTTCGTTTTATAAGTATTATTTATTAGATACGATTCTGGTAGACGGCGTGAAATGCGTGGATTTAGGCTTTGTTCCGTTTAATTCGGAGTCGTTCGGCTTTACAGGTCATATTTATGTGCCCGAAGGAGATTCGACCTATTTTATCAAGAAGGTGAAGTTGAACGTGCCTCGGGATATCAATCTTAATTATGTCGAGAATATGTATCTCGAACAGGATTATGAACGTTTGGAAGACGGGACGCGTATTAAAACGAAAGACGATGCCATTATAGAGTTCCGGATTATGCCTGCCACGCAAGGATTGTATGCAAGGCGTATGACCACATATGATAAATTTACCTTTACTCCTCCCGACGATTTGTCGGTTTATGATTTTGAAGGTCGGGAGAAAGTAGAAGTGGATGCTCAGGCAAAACCGGAAGAGTTCTGGGTAGACAATCGTCATGTGCCAGTAAAGAAAAAGGAGAATGCCGTAGATAAACTTTTAGCTCGACTACGAGAGGTTCCGGTGTTCTATTATACGGAGAAAGTTTTGGGAATACTAATCAGCGGTTATATAGAAACAGGGAAAGATAGTAAGTTCGATTTCGGGCCGATGAATACGACTATTAGTGCAAATGAAATAGAGGGAGCTCGTTTCAGAATAGGTGGACTAACCACCGCCCAACTAAATCCACATTGGTTTGCTCGCGGTTATGTGGCTTATGGAACCAAAGATGAAAAGGTTAAATATTCGGGCGAAGTAGAATATTCGTTCAATAAGAAGAAATTTCATTCCCGGGAGTTCCCCATCAATTCTATCAAGCTGAGCCATTCGTACGACATAGACCAATTGGGACAGCATTATCTGTACACGAATAAAGACAATGTTTTCCTTTCTTTGAAACGTAAGGGTGATAATAAAGCTACTTATTTAAGAAAGACCGAGTTGTCTTATTTGCAAGAACGAAAGGGCGGTTTTTCATTCGGTTTGGGTATTCGTAACGAGATACAGCAGATGGCGACCGACCGTATCGCTTTTATCGATGGATATGGTAAAAAGATAAAGGATTATATGCAAACCAATTTTGAGGTGAAATTGCGCTTCGCTCCCAATGAAAAATTTTACCAAACGAAAAGCCAACGTTTCCCAATCAATTTGGATGCTCCCGTGTTGACACTCTCTCATAATTTTGCTTTCAAAAATTTCTTGGGCAGCAAGTATTCATATAATCATACCGAATTTGGGATTCAGAAACGTTTTTGGTTTTCGGCATTCGGTTATTTCGATGCTATTGTGAAGGCCGGAAAGGTATGGGACAAAGTTCCTTTTCCTATGTTGATACTTCCTAATGCGAATCTTTCTTATACGATTCAACCGGAATCATATGCTTTGATGAATGCTCTCGAATTTATCAACGACCAGTATGTGTCGTGGGATTTTACTTATTATGCAAACGGAGCTTTGTTCAATCGTATCCCTCTATTGAAATATATGAAATTGAGAGAGGTGTTTGCGTTCAGAGGTTTGTACGGTAGTTTGAGCAAGAAGAATAATCCACTGTATAATAAAGATTTATTCGTATTCCCGAAGGGTAGTACCGAAATGGATAAAATGCCCTATATGGAATGTAGTGTAGGTCTCGATAATATATTTACCATTTTGCGGGTAGATTATGTATGGCGATTGACCTATCGGGAAAGTCCGAACGTGAGCAAAGGCGGGGTACGTATCGCCTTGCATTTTTCGTTTTGAGGGTAGCTTCTCTTGACTCTTTTTGTGATTTGTGATAGTGCATTGCCCGGTCGAAACGATGGCGTGGCTAGGGGAATCGTTTGCCGTCTTGTTTTCATTTTTGTAACCTTTCCGTCCTACGGACACCTCCCCTATATTTTGCTGAGCAAAACACCCCGTAATGCTGCGGGGCACGGCAGAGGAGGTTTAAAATATCTCCGATAATGAAAGCTGAGATACCCTGCAAGGCTATGGGATATGGTAAAAGAAGGGGGATAATGCTCTTCTGTCACATTATTTTAGCGAATGAGATAGATTGATTGTATTTGGCCTTCGCCCTTGTGTTGCGTTGGCACAATAGGGGAGAAACCGAGGAAACAACAGTTTCTGAGGAGAGATTCTAAAATTCAAATCTACTCCCACGAATTTTCTACTGAATCGTTTTTCCTTTTAATTGCGTTTTGTGGTTATTTGTGTTACCTTTGCGATTTAACTTAAAAGATGTATTTATGAGAAAAGTATTTGTATGGATGTGGCTTGCTTTATTTTTAGGCGGGCTGATTTCGTGTGTCTCCTCGGGAGATTCGTCTCGATGGGAGTTGGTGTGGGAAGATGACTTCAATGGTACTTCTTTCGACACGGCAACATGGTCTAAAATTCCGAGGGCTAATCCTGAATGGGCTCGACATATGTCGGACAATGAGGCTTGTTATGAAATGCGAGATGGTAACTTGGTATTGAAAGGTATTGTGAATACCGATCTCGAAAATGATACTGCTCCGTATATTACCGGGGGTGTATATACCAAGAATAAACGAGGATTTCATGGCGGCCGTCTCGAAGTGAAAGCTAAATTGCAGGGTGCGCAAGGAGCTTGGCCGGCTATTTGGCTCAAACCTTGTGACGAGGCTCAATGGAAGTGGCCGTGGGCCGGAGAGATCGATGTCATGGAGCGTTTGAACCACGATTCGATTGCTTATCAAACGATACATACCGCTTATACGATCGAGAGAAAACAGACACGTAACCCGCGTCACGGTTCAAAAGGAACTATTAATCCCGATGATTATAATGTGTATGCCGTAGAAATGTATCCCGATAGCCTTGTTTTCTTTATCAATGAAAATCGCACCTTTACTTATCCGCGCATAGATACGGGAGAGGGTGACGAATTGCAATTCCCGTTTAAGAAACCTTACTATCTATTGATCGATATGCAACTGGACGGTGGTTGGGTAGGTCCTGTGGATACGCTCGATTTGCCGGTCGAAATGGTCGTGGATTGGGTACGTTATTATAAAGAGAAAGAATAATGGGATAGATATCTGATGAAAAAAGGAGCTCTGTACAGAGCTC
>NZ_JAIJHU010000018.1:0-48024 GCF_022723415.1 Barnesiella sp.
ATCATATTTATCAAAACGACTATTTTTGTCTCAAAACAACTACAATTAGTTCTTAAAAGCTAAATTGTAGTATCAAAAAGAATGCTCTTATGAGATTCACAAAAATGCAGGGTGCAGGTAATGATTATATTTATCTGAATGGTTTCGAGAAATTACCGGCAGATTTAAGTGCATTATCTCGACGAATGAGTGACAGGCACTTCGGCATTGGAGCCGATGGGATAGTTGTTATTATGCCCTCAGATCATTGTGATTTTCGAATGAGAATGTTCAATGCAGATGGTACAGAAGCAGAAATGTGTGGAAACGCCTCTCGGTGTATAGGGAAATATGTCTATGACAAAGGACTGACTTCCAAAACCCAATTGACTCTTGAAACGCTGGCTGGAATTAAGCACCTGATTTTAGATGTAAAAAATGGAACCGTAAATAGGGTTTCTGTCGATATGGGAAATCCTATCCTATCTGCCCCGAAAATTCCTGTAAATACATCTTTGAGTGAAATTATATCTTATCCGTTAGAGATAGAGAATAATACATTCAATATAACTTGTGTTTCGATGGGAAACCCTCACACCGTCATTTTTCTCAATGAGATGGAGCGATACGACTTACATCATATAGGAGCGCTCATAGAACACCATGAACTGTTTCCTAAAAGAACCAATGTCGAGTTTGTAGAAATTTTATCTCCCGACCATTTAAAAATGAGAGTTTGGGAGCGTGGAACGGGCGAAACCCTCGCTTGTGGAACCGGAGCTTGTGCTTCGTTAGTCGCTGCTGTCCTAAATGGGAAGGCTAATAGAAAAGCTGTATTACACTTGTTAGGTGGAAATCTGGATATTGAGTGGAATGAAAAGAATGATAGAGTTTATATGACAGGAGAGGCCGTTACGGTTTTTGAAGGAGAATGGAACAATAATATATAGGAAAAATGGCATTAATCAATGAAAATTTCTTAAAGTTGCCCGAAAGCTATCTCTTCTCCGATATAAAAAAGAAGGTCGAAGCATTCAAGCATCTTCACCCCGACGCTAATATTATCAGTTTGGGCATAGGCGATGTAACGCGCCCGATTGCACCGGTTGTAATAGAAGCCCTGCATGCTGCCGTTGATGAAATGGGCGATTCGAAAACATTCAGGGGGTACGGACCGGAACAAGGGTACGACTTCTTACAGAAAAAAATTATTGAAAACGATTATATACATCGGGGAGTCGACTTAGCCCCCGACGAAATTTTTATTAGCGACGGAGCCAAAAGCGATATCGGAAACATCGGGGATATTCTGAGTATGCAAAATAGGGTGGCCGTAACCGATCCCGTTTATCCGGTATATATAGATACCAACGTGATGGGAGGTCGAGCCGGAAATATAGCGAAAGACGGACAGCACTGGGATAATATCATTTATATACCTTGCACATCTGAGAACAATTTTATTCCTGAACCTCCTTCGGTACGTCCCGACATTATATATCTGTGTTATCCCAATAATCCAACAGGAACCACATTGTCAAAAAACGAATTAAAAAAATGGGTAAACTATGCTCTTGAAAATGAAACACTCATATTATTTGACTCTGCTTATGAAGCTTATATTCATGACGAGGGTATACCGCACAGCATCTATGAAATAAAAGATGCCAAACGAGTGGCCATAGAATTTCGCAGTTTCTCAAAAACGGCCGGATTCACAGGCCTACGATGTGGATATACAGTTGTCCCGAAAGAATTAAAATTGTACGATACTTCTAAAAAGAGAATAAATATCAACCGTTTATGGAATAGACGCCAGACCACAAAGTTCAATGGGGCATCGTATATTGTACAGCGGGCTGCCGAAGCTATTTACAGTCCGGTCGGTAAAATACAAATACAAGAATCTATCGACTATTATATGCGTAATGCCAGCCTTTTGAAAGATTGTCTTCAAAAGGTCGGATTACAGATTTATGGTGGAGATAATGCCCCATATATTTGGGTAAAGACTCCTAATGAATTATCTTCGTGGAAATTTTTCGATCGATTGCTTTGTGAATGTCATATCGTAGGCACTCCCGGAGTAGGATTCGGCCCGTCGGGGGAGGGATATTTCCGATTAACGGCTTTTGGCAGATATGAAGATACGATAGAATCGATTTCACGAATTCAAAATTGGAAGTTGTAACGAAAAGAAAAATATCAAACCAATCTAATAAGTTCAATTATGTCAATGCTAAGATTTAAGGTAGCAAAGGAAGCATTCAGCCGGAAAGCAGTTCCTGTTAATGAACCCAAAGAACGGCCTTCTGAATATTTCGGGAAATATGTCTTCAACCGGGAAAAGATGTTTAAATACTTACCTAAAAAGACGTACGAAGCAGTTATAGAAGCGATAGACAACAGTACCCCATTGAGTAGAGAGGTGGCAGATAGTGTCGCTGCCGGTATGAGGAAATGGGCCCTTGAAATGGGGGCTACCCACTATACACATTGGTTTCACCCGCTTACAGACGGTACGGCTGAAAAGCACGACTCCTTTATCGAGCATGACGGGAAAGGCGGAGTAGTCGAGGAGTTCTCGGGAAAATTGTTAATTCAACAAGAACCCGATGCTTCGAGTTTTCCGAATGGCGGTATCCGCAATACTTTCGAAGCTCGGGGATATTCGGCATGGGATATATCTTCTCCTGCATTCATTCTCGATAAAACATTGTGTATTCCTACCATATTTATATCCTATACGGGGGAATCTCTCGATTATAAAACACCGCTATTAAAAGCATTGAATAGCGTAAACAAAGCGGCAACAGCCGTATGTGGATATTTCGACAAAAATGTAAAACACGTCTATTCCTATTTGGGTTGGGAACAGGAATATTTTTTGGTAGATGAAAGTTTGTATGCGGCTCGTCCCGATTTGGTACTTACCGGTCGAACTCTCATGGGACACGAAAGTGCCAAAAATCAACAATTGGAAGATCACTATTTCGGGGCTATACCTTCACGAGTAGAAGCTTTCATGCAAGACCTCGAAATCGAGTGTCACATGTTGGGTATCCCGGTTAAAACCTGTCATAATGAAGTTGCGCCCAATCAATTCGAAGTTGCCCCTATTTTTGAAGAGACCAATTTGGCCAACGATCACAATTTGTTGTTGATGTCGGTAATGAGAGAAGTTGCCCGTCGGCACAATTTCAGAGTTCTTCTCCACGAAAAACCATTCAAAGGAGTTAACGGATCGGGGAAGCATAATAACTGGTCGTTGGGGACAGATACCGGCGTATTGCTTTTTGCTCCGGGGAAAACCCAGAAAGAGAATTTACAATTTATCACATTTATAGTTAATGTGATGGCCGCCGTTTATAAATATAACGGATTATTGAAAGCAAGTATATCGTCTGCGACTAATGGACATCGTTTAGGGGCCAATGAAGCGCCACCGGCTATTATTTCCATTTTCATGGGAAAACAGATCAGCGAGGTTTTAGAAAAGTTGGCAGAAAGTACATCAGATGACGTTTTGAACATGAGCGGTAAGTCGGGATTAAAATTAGATGTCGCTCAAATACCTGAAATTCTAATGGATAACACCGACCGTAACAGAACTTCGCCCTTTGCTTTCACAGGCAATCGTTTTGAATTCCGAGCCGTCGGCTCTTCGGCGAATTGCGCTTCGGCAATGATCGCATTAAATGCGGCGGTAGCCTATCAATTGCAAGACTTTAAGAAAAAAGTTGATGCTCTTATTGCCAACGGTAAAGAGAAAACCCAAGCCATACTTTCGGTTGTAAAAGATTTAATAACAGAAAGTAAAGATATTTGTTTCGATGGAAACGGATATAGTGAAGAGTGGAAGGAGGAAGCCAAGCGCCGAGGTTTGGATTGCGAGACCAGTGTCCCTTTAATTTTCGACTGCTATTTGAAAGACGATGTGGTGAAAATGTTTGAACAAACGCATGTCTTTACGCAAGTCGAGCTACAAGCACGCAATGAAGTAAAATGGGAAATATATACAAAGAAAATACAGATAGAAGCCCGTGTATTAGGCGATTTGGCTATCAATCATATTGTTCCGGTGGCAACTCGTTACCAATCTCTTTTACTGGATAATGTATTCAAAATAAAGAGTCTCTTCCCGGCTGAAAAAAGCGAATTGATAGCCACTCAGGATATGGAGGTCATCGAGAAAATAGCATTCCATTTGCTGACTATAAAGGAAAAAGTACATGCGATGGTCGAGGCTCGTAAGGTTGCGAATAAAATTGAAAACGAACGAGAGAAAGCCATTGCCTATCACGATACGGTTGCTCCGCAACTCGATGACATTCGTTATCATATAGATAAACTCGAATTGATGGTCGACAATGAAATGTGGCCGTTACCGAAGTATAGAGAACTACTTTTCATTCGTTGATTTTCGGGACAGTAAAATTTGAATATTATAAAATGAGCTATAACAGAAAAAATAAAAATATCGGGTTATGGCTCATTTTTGTTTCTTGATTATTGATAGAACATTATATGACAGAAATTATTAAGCATGAGTGTGGTATAGCAATGGTGCGATTGTTAAAACCGCTCTCTTATTATCAAAAAAAGTACGGTTCATATTTATATGGGTTGAACAAGTTGTATCTTTTGATGGAAAAACAGCATAATCGGGGACAAGAAGGAGCCGGTTTAGCGTGCGTAAAGTTACATGCTCGCCCAGCCGAGGAGTTTATTTACCGTGAACGTGCCATCGGAACAAGTGCAATTCAAGAAATTTTCGCAAACATAAAGGACCAAATCAAGAACACTCCTCACGATACGGCAGATGCCGACTGGGCAGCCCTACATTTACCGTTTGCCGGTGAGGTTTATATGGGGCACTTACGTTATAGTACGACAGGACGTTCAGGCTTATCTTACGTACACCCTTTTTTGAGAAGAGGAAATTGGCGATCGAGAAATTTGTTACTGTGCGGTAACTTTAATATGACTAATGTAGATGAGATTTTTAATAGTATTGTCGCACAGGGGCAACACCCGCGTAGTTACGCCGATACTTTTGTCTTGCTGGAACAAGTCGGACATGCTCTCGACATGGAGAATCAAAAGCTCTATGACCGATATAAGAAAGAAGGATTGGACGACATCGCAATAACAAAATCGATCGAGGAAAATCTTAATATTGCCGATATTCTCAAAAAACCGGCTCGAATTTGGGATGGGGGATACGTGATTTGTGGAATGACGGGCAGTGGCGATATGTTTTCATTCCGCGACCCGCACGGCATACGACCGGCGTTTTATTATGCCGATGACGAGATTGTCGTCATCGCATCTGAACGTCCGGTGATACAAACTACAATGAATCTATCCGTGGAGCAAGTCAAAGAATTACAGCCGGGAGAATGTTTGGTGGTAAACCGTAGGGGAAACATACACACAGAACAAATCCTGCCACCTCGAAATTACAGCGCCTGCTCATTCGAACGTATCTATTTTTCAAGAGGGAGCGATGTCGATATTTATAAAGAACGGAAAGAATTAGGTCGATATTTGACTTCTCAAATATTGGAAAGCATTGATTATGACTTGGAGCATACTGTATTCTCATTTATTCCGAATACGGCCGAGGTCGCTTTTTATGGTATGCTCGAAGGTCTGAATAATTATTTGAGCGAGCAAAAATTCTATATGTTGCGCAATGCTACTGCTCCATTAAACGACAGTGAGTTAAAACATATACTTTCACTCAAAGTGCGTTCTGAGAAAGTCGCCATCAAGGATATAAAACTACGGACTTTCATCGCCGAGGGAGATACAAGAGACGATTTGGCTGCACATGTATACGATATTACTTATGGAACAGTACAAGCGGACATTGATAATTTGGTTATCATAGATGACAGTATTGTTCGCGGCACGACATTAAAACAAAGTATTATAAAAATATTGGACCGATTGCATCCCAAAAAGATAATAATCGTGTCGTCTTCTCCCCAAGTTAGATTTCCAGATTGTTACGGCATCGATATGTCCCGAATGGGAGAATTTATCGCTTTCAAAGCGGCAATAGAATTACTGAACGACAGGGGAATGCAGCATATCATCGAAGATGTATACAACAAATCCAAAGCACAGCAAAATTCCCCCAAAGAACAGATAACCAACTATGTAAAAGAAATTTATGCACCTTTTACCCAAGAGGAAATATCGAAGAAAATAGCACAAATGTTAACTTCGGAAGATATTACTTCACAAGTGGAAATCATCTATCAAACATTAGAAGGGTTGCATCAAGCTATTCCTAACCACCCAGGTGACTGGTATTTTTCAGGAAACTATCCTACTCCCGGAGGAAACAGATTAGTCAATAATGCTTTTATAAATTTCGTTGAGGGAGTAGACAACAAACGACAGTTATAAATAGATTCAGACAAACGGAAATAAAGCTGGATAAAATAGAAAATTATCCTGCTTTATTTTATAGTATGCAAAAATATGTTATTATTTATACGGATTATAAATAATATACACAGAAAATAGAATAGAAATCGGAACAAATTACGAAATTTGCAATCGAAATTAACACGATAAAATTTTTAGTATGCGATTGTCCGATTTGCAAACAGGAGATAAGGCTGTTGTTGTTAAGGTATTAGGCTATGGAGCATTTCGAAAACGAATTATCGAGATGGGGTTCGTTCGGGGACAAACGGTGCTTGTCGAATTGAATGCTCCATTGAAAGATCCTATTAAATATAAAATAATGGACTATGAAATCTCTCTAAGACGCAGTGAGGCTTCATTAGTCGAAGTTATTACTCCCGAAGAAGCGAATCAACTCGAAAATCGACAGGGAGGAAAAAACAAACTAAATGTAGAAAATTGGAAAACCGAGGAAGACGACTGTATAGAAAGAGCGCTTACCCAAAGTAGTAAAACGATAAATATAGCTTTGGTCGGAAATCCCAACTGTGGAAAAACATCTTTATTCAACGTTGCCTCCGGTGCACATGAGCATGTGGGCAATTATAGCGGCGTTACGGTCGATGCTAAAAAGGGTTTTTTCGAATATAAAGGTTATCACTTCAATATATGCGATTTACCGGGTACATACTCTCTTTCGGCCTATTCTCCGGAAGAGCTATATGTTCGCCGTTATTTAAAAAATGAAATTCCCGATGTTATTGTCAATGTAGTCGTAGCCTCCAATTTGGAAAGGAATCTATATTTGACCACAGAATTAATAGATATGGATTACCGCATGGTGATTGCTCTGAATATGTTTGATGAATTGGAGCAAAGCGGTGGAAAAATCGACTATAAGCATTTGGGAAATATGATTGGAGTTCCTATTGTGCCCACCGTATCACGCTCTGGAAAAGGTGTAAATCAACTATTCGATACCATTATCGAGGTATATGAAGGCCGTGATGAGTCGGTTCGTCATGTTCATGTCGGTTTAGGGAAAGTAATCGAAAACAGTATTACCCCTCTAAAAGACTTATTAAAAAAAGACCCTACTTGTAACCGGGAGTTCTCACCTCGATATTTAGCGATTAAGATACTCGAAGGAGATACGGAAGTCAAGCGAATGCTGGAAGGCTCCGAGTCCTATCCCGAATTGATGAATATCCGCAATGCAGAAGTCGAGAAAATAGAGACAACGCTTAATGAAGACATAGAGTCGGCTATTGCCAATGAAAAGTATGGATTCATATCGGGAGCTTTGGCGGAAACATATAGACCGGGAGATAAAGAGGAAGCGAAAACGACTCGTATTATAGACTCTTTCGTCACAAATAAACTATTCGGATTTCCTATATTTATTTTCTTGATGTGGCTGATGTTCGAGGCGACCTTTTCCATCGGGGCATATCCTATGGAGTGGATCGAAAATGGAGTCGCATGGTTATCCGAAATTATAGGTAATTATATGCCTTCTGGACCATTGAAAGATCTATTGATCGATGGTATTCTCGGAGGAGTAGGAGGGGTAATAGTTTTTCTACCTAACATTTTAATACTCTATCTGTTTATTTCGTTCATGGAAGACTCTGGATATATGGCTCGGGCTGCTTTTATCATGGATAAAATCATGCACAAAATAGGGTTGCACGGAAAATCTTTTATTCCTCTTGTTATGGGATTCGGGTGTAATGTGCCAGCCATTATGGCGACCCGGACTATCGAGAGTCGCAGCAGTCGATTGATAACCATTCTTATAAACCCATTTATCTCGTGTAGTGCCAGAATACCTATTTACATTTTGTTGGTAGGTACTTTTTTCCCTCAATACGCTAGTCTGGTATTTATAGGACTGTATTTATTCGGAATTATTGTTGCGGTTATTACGGCCAAATTGATGCGTCGGTTCTTCTTTAAAGTAGATGAAACGCCCTTTGTCATGGAATTACCACCATATCGTATGCCGACAGCGAAAGCTACTTTTCGCCACATGTGGAATAAAGCCGAACAATATCTACGCAAAATGGGTGGGGTTATATTAGTTGCCTCTGTCATCGTGTGGTTTTTAAGTTACTATCCACGCCCCAAAGCCTCTTATGAAAGAGAACTTACTCCTCATGAGCAAATGGAACAACAAAGCAATTCTTATTTAGGGAAAATAGGCCAAGCTGTTACCCCACTTGTGGAACCATTGGGCTTTAATTGGAAAGTAACGACATCTTTACTTTCTGGAACAGCAGCCAAAGAATTGGTGGTAAGCACACTCGGTGTATTATACTCCGAAAGCGATGCCGACGAAACTATATCTTTGTCTCAAAAAATATCACAGCCGAATCCTGTTACGGGGATTCCCGATTTCACACCGTTAGTAGCGCTTTCCTTTATGGTATTTGTATTACTGTATTTCCCGTGTATCGCCTCTGTCATAGCAGTAGCCAAAGAAGCGGGAAGTTGGAAATGGGGGGCATTTACGGTGTTATACAATACAGGAGTAGCTTGGATCGTTTCATTTTTAGTCTATCAAATAGGACTACTAATTATTTAGTATGGATAAACAAACATTTTTGTCGTCTTATGAAAAAGACGGATATCAGGTCATTGATTCATTTATATATGACGATATAAAAACATTTTTAGAGAGAAACAAACCTCGTAAAAATCATATAATTTGGATCGTTTTCATAAGCGGGTTCTTCATACTGTTTTTTATAGGATTCGCTATGGGAAAACTATGGTCCGATTCGTTATCTTTCTCACAATTCGGGATACAGATATTGAAATGTGTCGTATTTTCTATTCTGGGTTGTGCTCTGATAATTCCGGTACATGAATTTATTCATTGGATTGCATACAAAAAAGAGGGTGCTAATGATGTACGTTTTGGAGCCATCTGGAAGTCATTTGTGTTTTATGCAGCTGCACATAATTTTGCGGCCGATTATAAAACTTTTCGACGAATAGCTCTCGCACCCTTTTATATCCTATCGGTATTATTGATACTATTGCTTTTGTCACCAGTACCTTTATGGGGAAAAATCTCGATCGCCGCAATATTATTGTTTCACATCGTTTCTTGTTCTGGAGATTTATCTATGTTATCTTATATGAAGCGATACAAACGCCGTAATGTTATTACCGTCGATGATATCGATAACCGTTTTACTTATTTTATGGAAAAATAAATTATGAATTCAACGATTCAATCTTTAATAGTAGGTGTTATCCTCTTAATAGTTGTATTTTATGTTATACATAAGATATTCAAGATGGTACGAAATCGCAAGGCGCCAACTTCTGCTTGTTGCGGGTGTAACAAGCCTTGCAAGGTCGAAAAAATAGATAAGAAAAGATAGAAAAAAATAAGCTCGAATATTGGAAAATAGAAAAATATAATATACCTTTGCACTCGCAATCACTCAAAAGAATAAAGGTTCCTTGGCCGAGTGGTTAGGCACCGGTCTGCAAAACCGTTTACGGCAGTTCGATTCTGCCAGGAACCTCTAAAAAAAGCTCACTTTCAGTGAGCTTTTTATTTTTTAATCAATCCCAAAAACGCCAAGCAAATCGTTTCATATCTACATATCCCTTTGGTGTAAACAATATTCCTTCTCGGGATAATAGTTCTTTCTGCTCAATCCAGTCGGGGACAAGTCGTCCTTGACAATTAACGACCCGATGACAAGGGATATTCAGGTTTTTAGGAACAAGTTTTAATGCTCGTCCTACCAAACGGGCATGCTGGGGATACCCCATTAAAACAGCGATACTTTTATATGTTATCACTGTTCCTGATGGAACTTGACTAACTATGTTATATACTTGTTCGTAAAAATTGTCGGGAACACAAGACATAAGCGTGGCTATAAATCCTTATACAAAGGAATATCGGGTAAAAATGTATAGCTATTGGTGGTATAATTTATATGGCAGCAATAATGTTTCATGCCATTAGAAACAAACAAATAGCTCACTTGCAATACAAGATTATATCGAACGATCTGATCGAACGTTTTTTGTGTAATCTCGACATGAGGCGCTTTATATTCCGCTATACACAATGGATTCCCGTTTCGATCATAAACAATCGTATCACATCGGCGATTACATTTGTTGAGAGTCAAAGAAATTTCATTCCCGATTAACCCGCGAGGAAATTCTTTTTGATTAACAAGGTAGGCAACAAAATGTTGCCTAACCCATTCTTCGGGAGTCAAGGTTACATATCGCCTTCTCAATTCGTCGAAAATAAGAATCTTATCTTTTTCTTGTTTTACTTTATAGGGATACGGCGGTAGATTTAACTCGATCATCTCATATTTGATATTTGTTCTTTCTAATTATTTCTGTAAATTTACTCCAAAATTACATATTTATGAAGACAAAGCAAGAAATTGTCGAGAATTGGCTACCCCGATATACCCAAAGACCCGTTAAAGATTTTACGAAGTATATATTATTGACAAATTTCTCTAAATATGTCGAAATATTCGCTACCCATTTTCATGTTCCTATTTTAGGAGAGGACAGTAATATGCCTAGTGCATCGGCCGATGGGGTGACGATTATTAATTTTGGAATGGGTAGTGCCAATGCAGCTACGGTTATGGACTTGTTAAGTGCCGTAAAACCAGAAGCCGTATTGTTTTTAGGTAAATGCGGCGGTATAAAAAAGGTAAACAAATTAGGCGATTATATTTTACCGATAGCTGCCATTCGTGGGGAAGGGACATCGAACGACTACTTTCCACCAGAAGTCCCGGCATTGCCGGCTTTCATGTTGCAACGGGCAGTTTCCACAGCCGTCAGAAATCACCATCGAGACTACTGGACCGGAACGGTTTACACGACTAACCGTCGGGTATGGGAGTTTGACGATAATTTCAAAGACTATTTACGTCGCATACGTTGTATGGCCGTCGATATGGAAACAGCTACATTGTTCTCGGTTGGATTCGCAAATCAGATTCCGGTAGGAGCATTGTTGTTGGTTTCAGACCAGCCGATGATTTCAACGGGAGTTAAAACGGAAGAAAGTGACAAAAAAATCACACGGGATTTCGTAGAAGAACATGTGTTGATAGGAGTGGAGGCTCTAAAATTAATCATAGATAAACGGACGACTGTGAAACATTTGAGATTCGACGAGGAGTAATTATGGCTAAAAAAGATACCAATCAGCATCTTGCCATTTTGCAAGACATTCGCAACAAAGTATTTAAGCCCGTTTATTTACTCATGGGCGAAGAATCGTATTATATCGACTTAATCTGTGAGACAATCATCGAAAATGCCTTGAAAGACTCGGAAAGGGATTTTAACCAAACCATTCTATACGGGGCCGATATCGACGATTTCGCCATAGTGGTCAATGCAGCAAAGCGGTTTCCCATGATGGCTGAACGACAATTGATTGTTGTTAAGGAAGCCCAGAATATCAAAGGGGTAGATAATCTTCTATATTATTTACAAAAACCGTTGATGAGCACGATCTTAGTCATTTGTCATAAAAATGGCTCGCTGAAAAACAAGAAGGTTGTCGCCGGCATTGAAAAAATAGGAGTAGTATATGAATCGAAAAAATTATATGACAATCAGTTACCGGCATTCATAAACAACTACGTAGTAGCGAAGAAACTGTCGATCGACCCCAAAGCAGCTTCTATGATGGCCGATTTTGTCGGGAATGACCTAAGCCGACTTAGTAGCGAACTTGACAAATTATCGATTTCACTTCCGGAAGGGAGTCTTCGCATTACCCCCGAAATCGTAGAACGTAATGTTGGCATCAGTAAAGATTTCAATAATTATGAATTGCTGAATGCAATCATCACCCGGAATATATTAAAAGCGACTCAAATCATACAATATTTCGAACAAAATCCCAAGAACAATCCGCTGGTTGTCACGATAAGTGTATTATTCAATTTTTTTTCAAATCTTATGCTATGCTATTTTTCGACAGACAAGTCGGAGAATGGAATTATGAACGAACTGAATCTAAGGTCTTCTTTCCAATCCAGAGATTATTTGACAGCCATGCGAGCTTACAACGCATTTAAATGTATCGACATTATCGCATTGATACGCCAGTATGATGCTCGCTCTAAGGGTATCGGCTCAGGAGCTTCGAGTAATGACGGAGATCTGCTTAAAGAATTGGTTTTTAAAATAATGCACTGATTAAAAGTGATATAAATATCCCAGTGATACCGTTATTATTTGGCTGTGGGAAGCCGCGAATACATCTTTCTTCCTGTTTTTGAATATATCTCCCAATCCATAATAGTATCGGCCTTCCAATACGATACCATGTGTTTTCTTTATACGAAACTCAATACCTGCTCCTGCGATAATACCATAATCAAATCGATGGGCTATATCCATCGTATATATTTCTTTTACCTTACTTTTTTGGCTGAACTCAGGCAAATTATAAATGTCAAAATTGCTTTTATAACTATCCCCCAATAAAAGTCCGATTTGAGGTCCCGCATTGACAAATCCACGCACGATACGATTGCCAAAGAAAAAATGAGTCAGAAATGGAATTGTCACATAATTCAACGTATGAGTATAGGTATAGGGATCTTCTTCAAAAGTTTCGTTCCAACCGCACTGAGTAAAATTGATCTCAGCAATTAACCCGAAAAATTTTTCTTCGATATAACGAACCGATACCCCGCCGGTGTAACCCAAAAGTAGCGATTGTGTTACAGTAGGAGTAAACGAAACTCTCGAAAGGGTCGTTCCACCCTTTACTCCCACTGTAAATTCAGGTTGATAATCACTTCTCTGTGCCAATCCTGATTGCAGAGACACAACTGCTATAACAAATAGTATGTATCGAAAAAGTTTCATCGTTTATTCTCTAATTTTCCTGATTGTGAAATTAGGTGTAAAATTGATGAAATAAAAAGATTTATTGATAAAGCCACTCCAATTGTTTACACGTTGAAATGAAAAATCGGTTTGTATGCGATCGATCGAAGGCCGAATATCCTGTGACGCAAAATTCTTCCCATGTTCCCGTATAGCCGAAAGGAAATATATTCCGGTATCGAATCCTAATAAAGCATATTGAGGGCTGGCATTTATCATATCCTTATTATACCAATAAAGGAATCGTTTGTGAAACGTCTTAGTATCTTCCTCGAACGGATTGGCATAGAACCGGGAATATAAATAAGTATTTAGTTTATAAAATTCGTTCAGATATTCAGGAACCTGTGTCAGCCATTCCGGGTATCCGAAAAGTGCAATATCCAAATCTGCTCTTTTTTCTTTCAACGATTCAATAGGCGCTACAATTAAAGAAAGAACCTTCTTTTTGGCCGAGGTAGGTACAAATACAATCCCGCTTGCATCTGCCAATATAGAATCTTGATCTAATAGGTTCAACTCATTACCGAACTTTATTTCGTGATAAGCGATATGAGCTCGATTCAATTCTTCTTTCAGACCGCCGATAAAATCTCTTTTGTCGGGTTCTTCCGGTGTATGAGATAAAAATACGACTTTCCGATTTCCCAAATAACGGATAAATCTGTCAGCAGCTTCTGCATATAAATAGGAATGAGGAATATTGGTTTGGAATACTTTTGCATTGTGCGAAACCTCCTCGTTTTTAAGCGAAAAAGTATTAACGACATTTATATCGTTAGCCAGTCCGAAATCAGCGATTAACTTTATATGACTGTCATTTTCAGGAGCGATAATCAAATCCATTTCTTTTAATATCGGATCTGAAAGAATACGACGAACCGTTGATTCGGACTCTTCGGAATCGTACGCATATACATTGATAGAGGCCCCTTGACGTTTAAGGCTGTCTACTGCCATTAAAAAACCCTGATAATACTCGGTATATAAACAAGCTTTCGTATCGGGAGACGACTGTCGCAACATGAACGGTAGTATAACCGCGACATTGATTACCCCCTTCTTGTCGCTTTTATATAACTTATTGTATATATTATTGATTTCTGCATTCGTGATAGGATTTTCAGCAGTAACTGTATTGTACTCTATTCCTGCGGGAATATTTATTATATCGTCTTGCTTTATTTGTTTTATGTTCGGATTGCATTTCTTTATCTCTTCAACAGTCGTTCCAAACTTTTTTGAGATACTATATAAAGTCTCCTTTTTCCTTACTTTATATTCCGTATACAACTGTTTGGGCTCTATCGTAACATTTAATTCTTTCGTATCGGGAGTTATGCGTATCACGGAACCCTTCTTCATATGAGTAGGGGAAATACCGGGATTAAGTTTCAAAATAGTCTCTATGTCAACATCATATCTTTTTGATATAGAGAATAAAGTTTCTCCGTCGGCAATCGTATGATAGACATATTCATTCGAGGTCCCGTTCGAAGAATCCTCTACAACTTCACTATCGGCGGTATTCATTGCTGTTTGAGTGTCCTTTTGTACAAGAGGAATAGATTGTTTCTCAGGTTTTTGATAACGTTGTGGAATCTTTAAAGTCGCACCGGCTTTTATTCCACGTTCAGAACCCGGATTAAGTGCAATAATGCTTCTAATAGGAACTTTATAAGTCTTTGAAATAGAATACAGGGATTCTCCCCGTACGATTGTATGTTCAAATGTGCTTTCGATTTCCGGTTCAGAATCTTGTTTATTCACGCCCTTATTTGTCGGAATCATGAGCAGCTGTCCTTTTTTTAAGCCATTTTTAGCGGCAGGATTATAGCGAATAATTTCCTCCTGAGAAATACCGAATTTATGAGATAAAATATAAAATCCCTCCGACGGGTTAACCTTATAAATATAAAATTCTTTCCCGTCTATAACCTTTGTTTGTAAATTCTCCGTCTGAGCAGACAACAAAAAAGTAAAGGCAAAACAAAATAATAGAGCTATGGTTATTCGATTATATTTCATATTTTCAAATCGTTATCTTTTATATACAAACTTGATATACAAGAAACAAAAGTATATAAAAATATCGTTAGTTGCAAACCCAATCGAGATTATGGAAATCATATCATCATTTCTCTCTCGGAAACGAGATTATTGGGAAATTTTAAATTCAAGATACAAACACGATTACTTGAAAAATTGTAACTTTGTCATTCATTATTATTTGGATAAATATGCGTAGATACCTGCTATTTTTCGCGTGCATCATTACAATCGGTGAGTTATATGCTCAACAAATTACCGTATCGGGAGGGGGAAGACCTGCCTATAACCATACGCCAGAGATTAGTACCGGTTTAACAGGTGGTGTTTTTGTGATATATTCGCTAAATAACGCAACGATCGAATTTTCGGGGGAAGATGATTATCCCATTTCTTGGCGCCTATTCAGGGAAAACGGTGCAGCATCGTCTACCCCGATAAGTGGAGCTATACAAAACGGGAACATTTCTACATTGAATATTTCGGAAGCCGATTGTGGATATATAATTGAACAAAATGGAGAGAGTTATTATTTATGGATAATCGATTATTCCCAATCTCCTTTGATTCTTAATGCTGTTTCTACATCAAATGAAGAAGGTCAGTGCGATATGACCACATTAATGCTAGATGGGGAAGGGAAAAAGCTCAATTACTACTCGACCAATGGAGCCCCTAAATCGCTACGCCGTGAGCTCACGGTTAGTTATATGAGTTTGACATGGGATAAAGAGTCTCTGGCATATACCCAAACATTCCAGACTGAAACGGTGTATGACTTTTCTTCTTCTATCCAAGTACCGTCTCCTCTCTGTAATACCGATTTTACAGTAACAGGAGATCAGATATTGAATTATTGGGGTCTGTCGCAGACGGCATCGACCGAGGAATATATAACATCGGCGATAGGGGTGACAGCGACGGCAGAACAAACATATCGGGAAGATGCCACGAACGAAGACGATAGACATCCCACCGATTATTTGGGAGGGTCTGCACCGGCCGAGATCGAATTCAAAGCTTATGTAACGGATGCTGTTACTCATATCGAATGGGAATTCTCGGACAAGGAGGACTTTTCAAATACAATTGCCCGGTATAACGATGAAACCTTATGGTACACTTTCAGAGACGAGGGTGTCACTTATGTTCGCTTAGTCGCCAGTAATAGTACCGCTACATGTCAGGCATACAGCGAGACATTCACCATAAATATCGGAGAACCTCGTTTGGAAGCACCAAACGTTTTTTCACCGGGAACAAGCCCCGGAGTTAACGACGAATGGAAAGTAGCTTATAAATCGATCGTTAGTTTTAAATGTTGGATATTCAATAAATGGGGAGTTCAAATGTTTTACTTCGATAGCCCCGATCAAGGCTGGGACGGAAAGTATCGTGGCAAATATGTAGACCCGGGAGTATATTATTATGTAATAGAAGCAAAGGGGGCAAACAATAAAAAGATGAAATTAAAGGGACACATCAATATATTACGTCCTAAAAATTAATGGATATAAGTAAATGACGCCAAAGAGGTATTTTTTTATTGTACTGTTATTTTTGTATACACCGCTGTTCATTAAAGGGTATGCAAATACGACAAAAGAATTTTCCGATGTAATCGTTCCCGAATTTCCACTACAAGTGAAATTCGCAAATGAGCTTGTAGATCTGGATCGTCTGGATATGTATGAACGATTCGACAGGGAACTCACCACGCTATGTTATATGCACTCGTCTACATCATTAGCCATAAAACGAGCCAACCGATATTTTCCCATATTGGAACCTATATTGAAAGAAGAGAAAGTCCCGACCGATTTTTTATATTTGGCCGTTATTGAAAGTACCTTGAATCCAAGAGCCGTTTCACCGGCAAAAGCCGTTGGTATCTGGCAAATTATGCCTCGTACGGGAAGAGAATATGGACTAGAAGTAAATAACGATATAGACGAACGCTATCATATAGAAAAGTCCACTCGCGCAGCCTGCAAATATTTGAAAGATGCTTATGAAAAATACGGTAGTTGGACGACTGTCGCAGCATCTTATAATGCCGGTATGGGACGTATATCGACCGAATTGGAAAAACAGCTGGCCGATCGATCGTTCGATTTATGGTTAAACGAAGAAACATCTCGTTATGTATTTCGCATTTTAGCCATGAAAGAAATATTTTCTTCTCCGGCAAAATATGGATACAAACTAAAAGCCAAACAACTCTATCAACCAATCAGATATTCGGAAATAAAAGTAGATACCACGATTAACGACCTAGCCGTATTCGCTCAATCTAAGGGCGTTTCTTATGCCCAATTAAAAGAAGCCAACCCGTGGCTTCGTTCCCGTTTCTTACCGGATAAGTCCAGAAAAGTTTACTATATAAAAATACCGATGAAAGACGATTTGTATTATACGAAACGTAAATTTACTACTTATAAAAAAGAGTGGGTGATCGACAAAAAATGAAAGCAGAAGAACAAATTGAAGTATATGGGGCTCGTGTCCATAATCTTAAAAATATAGACGTCAATATTCCTCGGAACAGTCTCACCGTTATTACAGGATTAAGCGGCAGCGGCAAATCGTCATTGGCATTCGATACTATTTTTGCCGAAGGGCAAAGGCGTTACATTGAGACCTTTACAGCATACGCACGGAATATGCTCGGAGGTATGGAGCGCCCAGATGTAGATAAAATAACCGGATTGAGTCCTGTTATTTCCATAGAACAAAAAACGACGAATAAAAACCCTCGTTCGACCGTAGGGACAACAACGGAGATATTCGATTTCTTTCGGTTGCTGTTTGCGAGGGCAGGGGAAGCATACTCTTATTTATCGGGGGAAAAAATGGTTCGTTATACCGAGGAGAAAATCATTTCTCTGATAATGGACCTATACCAGAATAAGAAAACTTATATCCTCGCTCCATTGGTTCGTAACCGTAAGGGTCATTATAAAGATTTGTTCGAGCAAGTTCGGAGAAAAGGTTATTTGACGGTCAGAATCGACGGAGAGCTACGGGAAATAACGCATGGAATGAAACTCGACCGTTATAAAAACCACAGCATCGAACTGGTAATCGACAAACTGATCGTAGATAAAGACGATGAACGGCGTTTGCAGGAAAGTGTCAAGACTGCGATGAAACAAGGAGATGGCCAACTGATGGTTCTCGATGCAGAGACACAAGAAATAAGACATTACAGCCGGACATTGATGGACCCGCAAACCGGGTTGTCTTATAGTGAACCGGCTCCTCATAGCTTTTCATTCAATTCCCCACAAGGTGCTTGCCCGAAATGTAAGGGGCTGGGATATGTCAATATAATTGACAAAAACAAAATTATCCCGAATGACGAAAAATCCATCTATGAAGGAGGAATCGTTCCGCTTGGCAAATATAAAAATTCGTTGATATTTTGGCAAATCGCCGCAATTTGTGAAAAATACGACAGTAGTTTGAAAACCCCTATCAAAAATCTTCCGGAAGAAGCGTTGGACGATATACTGAACGGAACAGACGAGCGTTTGCAAATTAAAAATGAATCGCTGGGAACCTCGAACTATTTTTTATCGTTCGACGGTCTGATAAAATATATAGAAATTCAACAGCAAAGCGACGCTTCATCGCAAGCTCAAAAATGGGCCGGACAATTCGTCACGACAGCTACATGCCCGCTATGCGAAGGACATCGCCTGAACAAGGAGGCTTTACATTACAAAATCGCAGGAAAAAATATTGCCGATCTAGCCGATATGGATATTTCGGAATTATACGAGTGGGTAAATCATGTAGAGGAATATTTATCTTCTCAGCAACGTAAAATTGCGGCCGAGATTCTCAAAGAAATACGTAACAGACTCCATTTCCTCGTCGATGTGGGCTTGGATTACTTATCCCTGAACAGAGCTTCTGCCACATTGTCGGGTGGAGAAAGCCAACGGATAAGATTAGCGACTCAAATAGGATCTCAATTGGTTAATGTCCTTTATATTCTCGATGAACCCAGTATAGGACTTCATCAACGGGATAACACCCGATTGATTCAGTCTTTAAAAGAATTAAGGGATATGGGGAATTCGATTATTGTGGTAGAACACGATAAGGAAATGATGCTCGAAGCCGATTATATTGTAGACTTGGGGCCTCGGGCTGGACGGCTGGGAGGAAATATCGTTTTCGCCGGTACGCCGAAAGAAATGTTGAAAACCGACACTCTTACGGCTCGATACCTTACCGGTAAAAAAGAAATCGAATTTGCCTCCCAAAGGAGAACAGGAAACGGAAAAAAGATAATACTATCAGGAGCTACCGGAAATAATCTAAAAAATGTGACCGTCGAATTTCCTCTGGGAAAATTCATTTGTATCACAGGAGTTTCGGGTAGTGGTAAATCAAGTTTGATTAACGGGACTTTGCAACCTATCATTAGTCAAAAATTTTATCGTTCTTTGCAAAATCCGTTACCCTATGAGAAAATAGAAGGATTGGAAAACATCGATAAAATCGTAACGGTCGACCAATCGCCGCTGGGTCGAACGCCTCGATCGAATCCGGCCACTTATACCGGTGTTTTTGCCGACATACGCAACGTGTTCGTCGAATTGCCGGAAGCCAAAATCCGAGGTTATAAACCGGGGAGATTCTCGTTCAATATTCCGGGAGGACGTTGCGAGGTTTGCGGAGGAAATGGATATAAGACTATCGAAATGAATTTCCTGCCCGATGTACTCGTGCCTTGTGAAGCCTGTCATGGGAAACGATACAATAGAGAAACCCTTGAAGTAAGATTTAAAGGAAAATCTATTGCCGACGTTTTGGACATGACCATCAATCAAGCCGTAGAATTTTTTGAAAATATACCCTCTATTATTTCTAAAATTAAAGTTTTACAGGACGTTGGTCTCGGATACATTAAACTGGGGCAGCCGTCTACGACATTATCAGGAGGGGAGAGTCAACGGGTAAAACTGGCTGCGGAACTTTCAAAAAGAGATACGGGTAAAACTCTCTATATACTGGACGAACCTACCACAGGTTTACATTTCGAAGATATTCGAGTATTGCTCTCTGTATTGAACCGGTTGGTAGATAAAGGCAATACCGTGATAGTCATTGAGCACAATCTGGATATAATCAAATGTGCCGACCACATTATCGATATGGGACCGGAAGGCGGTAAAAATGGAGGATATGTTTTAACGACGGGTACTCCGGAAGAAGTTTGTGTACAGGATACTTTTACGGCTCGTTATTTAAAGGCGGAATTAAAGATATAAGAAAAACGACATATTACGATTTTGAAAGATAGAAAAGGGCTCAAAGTATAAAATTTGGACCCTTTTTTTACACTATTTACAGTTGTAATATATTTTGAATCAATAATATAAATCTATTTCGAATAGGATTTAAAGGGCTTATAATTCTCATATTTTTGAACAAGATTACATCTGTACTAGAAAAATAAAATCTCGTGAAGTTGAGTTATAAATCAGCTTGCAGTTTACATTTGTAATTCATAACTGCTGTTTACAAATGTGACACACAAAACAAAATCACACAAAATAAAAATCTGTAACTCATAAAGGGTAGGGGCGTTACATTTGCATATCCACCAAGTGCAGAGATATATAAACAATTATTATATCTACAATATATATAATACAAATAATTAAAAACCAACGTTTTAATATGTTTAATGTAAAGTATATTCGAGGTATAACTTCGAATTTCGAACGATACACGCAGGCTGTTTTTTATATATAACAAATAAAATATTGATTTCTAAATAATTATATATATAAATGTAAAATAATACTTTTAATAAATATTCTTATTGGTAAACAATGAAGGCTATTTACGAAGTATACCTCATGTTGTTTTATTTGCATTTGTAAATCACACAATTTACAAAACAAACTTGTGTTTTTTATTTATTCTTGTTACATTTGTAAACTATAATTTTATTATTACGAATCTATTTACACCCCTAAAAATGGAAGAAAATGAAGCTCTAATTGTTGCCGAAAGAATGAAAAGTTTTATCGAGTATAAGGGTATATCTGTTACTCAATTTGCCGATGCAACTAAGATACAGAGATCTTCAATGTCTCAAATTTTGGGTGGACGAAATCAGAAGATCAGTATCAATACCATTGGGAAGATACATTCTGCCTATCCCGACTTATCTATCTATTGGCTGTTATATGGAACAGGCCCTATGATTTTGACGGCGACAATACCTCCGGCCGAAAACATTACCTCACCCTCCAAAGAATTTTCAACATCTTTATTTCCCGAGGAGAATGAAATAAAACCGGACGAATATACAGCTCCTTCAAAATATTCGAGGGAAAATGACTCTAATATTCATCAAAAGCAGGACCATAAACTTGAAAATGAAGAAATAACAAACTTAAAAGCACCATTTTTCGAGCCATCGGAACAGGTCGTAAAAAATAAAAAAGCAACTAAAATCATGATTTTCTACTCCGATAATACGTTCGAGACATTTTCCCCGGACAATGAATAACTCGTCTTTATCTTTTAAAGGAGAAATAAAACGATTGCATAATCCGATAAACTTTTGCTTCGCTTTTGGGTTTATACTATCTTTGTTCAGCTAAAATAATTTTATGAAAAAATATATTCTTGACTTTCGGGTTGTTGAAAACACAAAACTGCACGATAATTATGCTCTTTTGAAATTGAAACCCGATAATAATGAACCGTTGCCCGATATGTTACCCGGGCAGTTTGTCGAGGTTCGTGTAGACCGGTCTCCCGGTACATTTTTAAGGCGTCCGATTTCTATCAATTTCGTCGATTCAACTCGCAATGAGCTATGGCTATTGATAAGAAAAGCCGGTGAAGGAACTCGGACTTTATGCGATTTGAAACAAGGAGATAGTATTAATTTGGTTTTACCATTGGGTAATACATTCAGTTTACCCGATGAAACAGATTCGAATATATTGCTTATCGGAGGAGGCGTTGGAATAGCCCCGATGCTGTATTGGGGCAAATACTTAAAAGAACGGAATTATACCCCCAAATTTTTGTTAGGATTCCGTTCAGACAAGGATATACTGCAATATGAAATGTTTCGGCAGTTTGGAGATGTATATATTTCCACAGAAGACGGCTCTTTGGGCGAAAAAGGATTCGTGACTCAGCACTCCTTGTTAAATAGTAAACTCGATAAGCTGTATGTTTGCGGCCCGAAACCCATGATGGTAGCCGTCGCCCGATTTGCTCATGAACGAAACATATCCTGTGAAGTATCTCTCGAAAATATGATGGCCTGTGGCGTAGGCGCATGTCTCTGTTGCGTAGAAGATACGATCGAAGGCAATACTTGTGTATGTAAGGAAGGTCCTATCTTTAATATAGAAAAACTAAAATGGCAGATTTAAAAGTAAATATAGGTGGATTGCTTTTGAAGAATCCCGTAATGACGGCATCGGGAACATTCGGCTACGGCGAAGAATTTGCCGATTTCGTCGATTTATCTCGGCTGGGAGGAGTCATTGTAAAAGGAACGACGCTGCATCATAGAGAAGGCAACCCGTATCCACGTATGGCCGAAACGCCTTCGGGAATGCTCAACGCAGTAGGATTACAAAACAAAGGTGTCAATTACTTCATCGAAAATATATATCCTCGCATAAAAGATATCGATACCCATTTCTTGGTAAATGTATCGGGATCCTCAATAGAAGACTACGCCGTCACGGCAGAGAAAATCGCTGCATTGGACAAGATTCCGGGAATTGAGTTAAATATCTCTTGCCCGAATGTAAAAGAGGGTGGAATGGCTTTCGGGACAAGCTGCCAAAGTGCTGCCGCTGTGGTAAAAGCTGTGCGTGCAGTTTATCCTAAAACTTTGATTGTCAAACTTTCGCCAAACGTTACCGATATTACCGAGATAGCCCGAGCAGTCGAGGCCGAAGGCGCCGATGCTGTGTCCCTGATCAATACTCTGTTGGGTATGGCTATTGATTCAAATCGTCGCAGACCGGTACTCTCTACAATTACAGGGGGATTATCCGGTGCATGTGTTAAGCCCATCGCATTGCGTATGGTTTGGCAAACTTACCATGCCGTAAAAATCCCTATTGTAGGGTTGGGAGGAATCATGAACGCCACCGATGCCGTTGAATTTATATTGGCCGGTGCATCTGCCATAGAGGTCGGAACAGCTAACTTCATAGATCCTCAAATAACTGAAAAAATAGCGGACGGAATAGACGAATATCTCGATAGGAACAACATTGCATCCGTAAAAGAGCTTATCGGAGGTTTGATTTGTAATTAATTTATTATCAATAGTATAAAAATAGCGAATGTGGATTGTGCCATCTAATACAATCCACATTCGCTATTAAAGTATCAGTTTAATATTATATTTGCGAACAGATATTAAAGCGTTACTTTATATCTGTATAGCTTGTTAGAGCATTTCAACCGACCGTTTGATAAATTTACTCAGAGCCTCTCCCTTCAACATATTATTGGAAAGCAGAGCCAAGTCGACCAACTGACGAACCAAAGGTGTCCGGTCGGCATAAGTCTTCAATATATCCGATTCCTTTGCTCTCAATTCTTTTGCCTTTTCCTCAGCATGCTTCAAAGCCTCCTTATCTGCTACGGGAATTTCATCGTCCTTTTTATCTTTTTTTGCCTCTTGTAACCGTTCGATTTCTTCATTGACAGTTTTCAGCTCGTCCAATATAGGAGTTAATTCACTCTTACAAGCACTTTCGGTATCAGCAATAACCTTTTGCGAAAGAGGGTGATCTGTGTTCACTATGAGGTTATAGCTATCGGGAAGCTCCCCATAGAAAGCCATTCCTGATTGTATAGCAGCCATATCTTTCATACGACGCATAAATTCATTTTGCGTAATAACGATAGGTTGAGCAGTCGCACCTACGGGCTCGAACATAACCAAGAAATCGCTTTTCTCCATAGCAGGGATCTGCGATTTGAAAACAGAAGTCATCATATCGCGCTGTTGCTCATCGAGAGCTGTATTTGAAGTTGTATCCGATTTCTTGATTAGTTTATCGATCAGATCGCTATCCACGCGCACGAAACGGCTTTTCTCCAATTTCTGCTCCAACATACCGATGAAATGAGGGTCCAACTGTCCGTTCATCAATAGCACATCGTAGCCTCTTGATACAGCCGTATCGATATAACTGTATTGTGCTTCCTTATCAGTGGCATACAGATAAACGAGTTGTCCGTCTTTATCGGTTTGGTTACCCTCTATCAGTTTTTTATATTCATCGAGCGTATAATATTTATCCTCCGTATCTTTCAATAATACGAATTTCTGAGCACGCTCGTAGAATTTCTCATCAGACAGCATACCATATTCGATGAAGATTTTCAAATCGTCCCATTTCTCCTCGAACTGTTTGTGATCGCTGTTGAATATCTCTTGCAGACGTTCCGAAACCTTTTTAGTGATATACCCCGATATTTTCTTTACATTAGAATCGCTTTGCAGATATGAACGCGAAACATTCAACGGAATATCGGGTGAATCAATCACACCCTGTAAAAGCATTAGGAAATCAGGGACGATACCCTCTACCGAATCGGTAACGAATACTTGGTTGCAATATAATTGTATCTTGTATCGATTGATATCGATATTATTTTTGATTTTCGGGAAATAAAGAATCCCCGTCAACTTAAACGGATAGTCGATATTCAAATGAATCCAAAACAGAGGTTCATCTATTCCCGGATAAAGATCGGCATAGAATTTCCTGTAATCTTCATCGGTCAAATCTGTCGGCTTCCGAGTCCATGCAGGCTCCATATCATTAATGACCCTATCCTTGTCTGTATCGACATATTTCCCGTCTTTCCATTCTTGTTCTTTTCCAAACACAACGGGAACAGGCAAGAAACGACAATATTTTTTCAACAGGGTCTCGATACGTTGTTCTTCAAGGAATTCCTTATTGTCATCATCGACATATAAAATAATATCTGTTCCCCGTTCGCTCTTTTCAATATCGGTCATCTCGTAAGCCGGAGAACCATCGCAGCTCCACATGACTGCTTGGGCTCCTTCTTTATAGGATAATGTACGTATTTCTACTTTTTTGGAAACCATGAAAGAAGAATAAAATCCCAGCCCGAAATGCCCGATAATGGCATTCGCGTCATTTTTATATTTTTCCAAGAACTCTTCGGCCCCCGAAAAAGCAATTTGATTGATATATTTGTCTATCTCTTCGGCTGTCATTCCTATACCGCGATCCGATATAGTCAACGTCCCCTTATTTTTATCAATCGACACTGTGACATTCATCGTGCCTAACTCACCTTTGAAATCGCCAAAAGAAGATAATGTCTTCAATTTCTGAGTGGCATCCACAGCATTAGAAACGAGCTCCCTTAAAAATATTTCATGGTCGCTATACAAAAATTTTTTAATGACGGGGAAGATATTGTCGGTTGTAACCCCAATTGTACCTTTTTGCATAATTGTATATTTTTATCATTTAAATTTCTGACTATGATTTTTCAAAAAAAATGCCAGACTCAAAGAGTCTGACATTTTGACTTATTCAACTATTATTTGTCATTTCGTTTGGGAATTATGAATCGAAGACACGATCTTCTGATTCTCCTTATCGAAATCAACGACAATAGTATCACCTTCTTGAACCGTCGCCCGAATAATCATTTCGGCAAGTTTATCTTCGAGGTATTTCTGTATGGCCCGTTTTAGAGGTCGGGCTCCAAACTGAATATCATACCCCTTTTCGGCAATAAAGTTTTTGGCATCGTCAGTAATAGTCAGATGATAACCCAGTGTTTCCACCCGTTTGTAAAATCCGCTTAATTCCAAATCGATAATTTTGAAAATAGATTCTTTATCCAATTGGTCGAACATTACAATATCGTCGATACGATTTAAAAATTCGGGAGAGAAAGCTCTATTCAACGCCTTTTGTATAACACCCCTCGAATAATCCTTTTCCGAAACAGTATTAGTCGAGAATCCTACTCCTTGTCCAAAATCCTTTAATTGACGCGTACCGATATTAGATGTCATAATCAGAATCGTATTCTTAAAATCGATTCTGCGCCCCAAGCTATCGGTTAGGCGCCCTTCGTCTAAGACTTGCAACAATAGATTAAAGACATCGGGGTGAGCCTTTTCTATTTCATCGAGCAGCACAACCGAATAGGGTTTACGTCTCACTTTCTCCGTTAACTGTCCTCCTTCCTCATATCCCACATATCCCGGAGGGGCTCCGACCAGTCTGGACACAGTAAATTTCTCCATATATTCACTCATGTCTATTCGGATAAGAGCATCTTTCGAGTCAAATAAGTATTCGGCCAATTTCTTTGCTAAATGAGTCTTACCCACACCCGTAGGGCCCAAAAACATGAAAGTGCCGATAGGTTTCCCCGGATCCTTTAATCCTACACGATTTCGCTGTATCGCTTTTACAATTTTATCGACAGCATCATCTTGCCCAATAATTTCGCGCTTCAACTCTCCCGACATAGCTAAAAGTTTATTTCCCTCAGCTTGTGCGATACGCTGCACCGGGACACCAGTCATCATAGCGACAACTTCGGCAACCTTTTCCTCATTGACAATCTCTCTATGTTGTTGCATCTGCCTTTCCCAGTTTGCTTTCGCCGATTCAAGGGAAAGTTGCAATTCTTTTTCCTTGTCTCTAAAACTCGCCGCAAGCTCATAGTTTTGGGATTTAACAGCATTTATTTTATCTTCCCGGCAAGTCTCTATTTGAGCCTCCAAACTTTCGATTTCTTTGGGGACAATAATATTAGAAACATGCACTCGCGCCCCAGCTTCGTCCAATGCATCAATGGCTTTGTCCGGGAAATTACGGTCACTTATGTAACGGTCTGTCAATTTGACACACGCCTCCAATGCATCATCGGTATAGGTGACATTATGGTGATCCTCGTACCTACCTTTTATATTATTGAGGATTTGCAGAGTCTCCTCGGGAGTTGTAGGCTCGACCATAATCTTTTGGAAACGGCGTTCCAAAGCACCATCTTTTTCTATATTTTTCCTATATTCATCGAGTGTTGTAGCACCGATACACTGAATCTCTCCCCGCGAAAGAGCCGGTTTTAACATATTGGCAGCATCAAGAGACCCTGTGGCTCCACCTGCACCGACAATAGTATGAATCTCGTCGATAAATAAAATAATATTCGGATTCTTCGACAACTCATTTAGAATTGCTTTTATACGCTCCTCGAATTGTCCTCTATATTTTGTTCCTGCTACAATCGAGGCCATGTCGAGAGAGACAAGTCTCTTATCGAATAGCACCCTCGACACTTTACGTTGCACGATTCTCAAAGCAAGACCTTCTACTATCGCAGATTTTCCTACACCGGGTTCCCCTATAAGAACCGGATTATTCTTCTTTCTTCGGCTCAATACTTGTGCCAATCGTTCAATTTCGTTTTCACGTCCGACAACAGGGTCGAGCCGACCTTCTTCGGCAGCCTTTGTCATATCGGTCCCAAAGTTGTCCAATACGGGAGTTTCATTATTACTACGCTGAGCAGTCGTACTATTTCCGCTTTGCTGTTCCCTCCGATAATTTCGGTCTTCCTCCAATTCGTCGTCATCATCGTCCGTAAATCCGGCGCCCATGCTCGGCGAAGGGAAATCCGGCTTCTCATTACCTTTTAAAAAAGCTGCCACTTCGTCATAAGTTATGTCATTCGTGTTTAAAATTTTTGCAGCAGAAGAGTCTGGCTCTTTCAATATAGCCAACAATAAATGTTCGGTGTCGGTCTCCGAACTTTTCATAAATCGAGCTTCAAGCATACTCATCTTTAAAACTCTATCTGTGCTTTTACTAATAGTCAATTCATTCGTTTGTTCCATGTGATTATTGGAAGCGGACAGTTCATTTTCCAATGAACTTTTCAGTGTTCGGAGGGAAGCTCCGAGCCCGACCAATACATCGACAGCACGATTTGCGCCGTCACGTATAATTCCTAACAATAAATGCTCGGGAACAATGTTGGAATTTTGAAGGCGTTCAGCCTCTTCCCGGCTATAACCGAGAATTTCCTTAACATGTTGTGAGAAGTTTCTTTCCATAAACAATCTGTCTCCTTTTATTGATTTAGCAAATATACCACCTTTAAGCCGAATAATGGCGGGTATTTATTAGTTTATTACATATAACAAATAATATGCCGAAAATTCCTATTCACAAAAGATTATTTCTTGAATTTGGTATCTCGATTTTTCAAAAAATGGTTATCTTTGTACGCTAAACAGCATAATTTGTATAACCAATTTTCATCAAAATAAATGATTGATCAAGATAGAATTTTAAAAATAGACATCAAACAAGAGATGCAATCGGCCTACATCGATTATTCTATGTCGGTGATTGTAGCTCGTGCCTTACCCGATGTAAGAGATGGTTTTAAACCGGTACACCGCAGAGTTCTGTTCGGTATGGACAAATTGGGTAACACATCGGATAAGCCTTATAAGAAATCAGCAAGAATCGTGGGAGATGTGCTGGGTAAATATCACCCGCATGGCGATTCGTCGGTATATTTTGCATTGGTGCGTATGGCGCAACCCTGGTCTTTACGTTATCCTTTGGTCGATGGGCAAGGCAACTTCGGGTCTGTCGATGGTGATAGCCCTGCTGCCATGCGTTATACCGAAGCTCGCCTTTCTCGTATCGCAGAAGAGATGCTTCGAGATATTGAAAAAGATACGGTCGATTTTACTCCAAACTTCGATAACACATTAGAAGAGCCAACTGTTTTGCCGACCCGAATTCCCAACTTACTAGTCAATGGAGCTTCGGGTATTGCTGTGGGTATGGCAACGAATATGCCCCCTCATAACCTGTCGGAATGTATAGATGCTTCTGTTGCCCTAATCGACGACAGAGAATTGACAGTAGAAGACCTAATGCAATATATCAAGGCTCCCGACTTCCCCACAGGAGGTATTATTTATGGTTTTGCAGGGGTAAAAGATGCTTTCGAAACAGGCCGGGGCAGAATTGTCATTCGGGCAAAAGCCGAGATTGAAGTAGACAGCACCACAGGGCGAGAAACCATCGTCGTATCTGAAATACCATATGCCGTCAATAAGTCGGAATTGATTAAGAAAATCGCCGATTTGGTGGAAGAAAAACGGTTAGAAGGTATTTCCAACATCAACGATGAATCCGACCGAGCCGGAATGAGAATCGTTATCGAAGTAAAACGAGATGCCAATGCAAGCGTTATTTTAAATAAATTATTCAAAATGACCGACTTGCAATCCTCTTTCAGTGTCAATAATATTGCTTTGGTAAACGGGCGTCCTCAAACACTAAATCTAAAACAACTGTTAGAGGCGTTTGTGGATCATCGCCACGAAGTCGTTATTCGCCGCACTCGTTTCGATCTGGCGAAAGCCGAAGAAAGGGCGCATATTCTTGAAGGACTTATTATTGCATCCGATCACATAGACGAAGTCGTTAAACTGATTCGGTCATCACGGACTCGTGAAGAAGCCAAGACACGTTTAATGGAGCGATTCTCGTTGAGCGAAAAACAAGCTCAGGCCATCGTAGATATGCGTCTTGGACAGTTGACCGGTTTGGATCAGGACAAACTGAGGAACGAATACGCCGAGGTGGAAAAAATGATTGCCTATTACAAAGAAATTCTCGCCGATGAGTCTGTTTGTATGAAAGTGGTAAAAGACGAGCTTCTCGAAATAAAAGAGAAGTATGGCGACGAACGTAAAACAGAAATTATTTATTCCTCGGAAGAGTTCAATGCTGAGGACTTCTATGCCGACGACGAAATGATTATCACCATATCGCACATGGGATATATCAAACGGACCCCTCTGTCCGAATTCCGTGCTCAAAATCGAGGAGGAGTCGGAGCAAAAGGAAGCAATACTCGTGAAGAAGATTTCATCGAGTATATCTATCCGGCATCAATGCACAATTATATGTTGTTCTTTACCCAAAAGGGTAAATGCTATTGGCTGAAAGTCTACGAAATCCCCGAAGGTGCTAAAAACTCAAAGGGACGGGCCATTCAAAATATGCTCAATATAGAGTCCGACGACAAGGTAAACGCATTCATTCGGGTAAAAAAATTACAAGACCCCGAATACAATATGTCTCATAACTTACTATTCTGTACGCGTAAAGGTGTAATAAAAAAGACAAAACTCGAAGCCTATTCGCGTCCTCGACAGAACGGAGTAAACGCGATTACGATTCGGGAAGACGATCAAGTTATACAAGTGCGTCTCACCACGGGAGACAGTCAAATAATTATCGCCAACAAAAACGGTCGCGCTATTCGATTCCATGAAAGTGCAGTACGCGAAATGGGACGTAATGCAACAGGCGTAAAGGGTATGACCCTTGACGATAATGGCGATGAAGTGGTAGGAATGATTTGTGTAAACGATCCCGAAAAAGAAACCATCATGGTTGTCTCGGAGCAAGGCTATGGAAAACGCTCTCTTATAGAAGATTATCGAATAACAAACCGAGGAGGGAAAGGCGTAAAAACGCTGAATATTACCGATAAGACAGGCTGTTTGGTAGCGATTAAATGCGTAACAGATGAAAATGATTTGGTAATCATAAACAAATCGGGCATTACTCTACGAATGAAAGTAGCCGACGTACGAGTCATGGGACGGGCAACACAGGGTGTAAGATTAATAAACTTGGAAAAACGTAACGATGAAATAGCATCGGTTTGCAAAGTTTTATCAGAAAGTGTCGATGAAAACTTACAAGACGATAACGTAACCGAAGTTGCCGAATAAATTTAGATATAATTAATTTTTAAAATAAAAACGCAATGAAAAAAACAACATTAACGGTAGTATTACTGCTTTCTATCATTTGCGCATTTGGTCAAAAGAAAGCTGTAAATAGGGCATTTAGCGAAGCTAAAATGGAAAAACCCAACTTTCAGGAAGCCCGTGATAATATTAAAGGAGCACTAACAAATCCAGAAACTAAGGACGATGCTAAAACTTGGTATGTTGCAGGATTTGTAGAAAACTCCTATTTTGAAAAAGACAATGTTCAGAAAACATTGGGAATGACATTGAAAGACGGTGACGGACCAATGTATGATGCGTTAGTAAAAAGTTATGAATATTTTCTTCAAGCCATCGCATTAGACACTTTGCCCAACGAAAAAGGGAAAATCAAACCCCGATATGTCAAAGACATAAGAAAAACATTAAAACAAAACATCGATGGATATGCCAATGCAGGAGTTTATTATTTCACACAAAAAGAGTATAAAAAAGCATACGATGTGTGGGGTATCTATCTAAATATTCCTAAGATGTCTATCATGAAAGGCGAAAAAGAAGGCCTTCCGGCAGATTCAACTCTGGCTATTTTAGAATTTAACAGGGCATTGGCAGCACTTCAAACCAATGATACCACATTAGCCATAAAAGCGTTGAACGAAGCAAAAGGAAATGGATACAATCAAAACGATATCTATAAATATCTCGTATATGAATATGAGATGACACAAGATACGGCCAATCTGATTAAAACACTTCAAGAAGGTGAAAAACTATTCAAAAACGAAATGGTTGAAGTGAAAGACGAGAACGGAAATACCAAAATGCAGAAAGAGAATACCTACACATTGAAGTTGATCAATCTCTATATATTTAGCGGGAAATACGATGAAGCCATAGCTACACTCGAATCCGTATTGGCCGACGAACCTAACAATGCAGAATATTGGAATGTAAAAGGAAATCTGTATGAATCCCAGAAAAAGTACGATCAATCCATAGAATGTTTTGAGAAGGCAATCTCCATAAATCCATCTTATGCCGATGCTTTGGGCAGCATAGGACGTGTTTATTTTAATCTGGCTGTTCAAAAAAATAATGAAATCAGCACGATAACAGACAATGCGAAATATACAGAAGCAAGAGAAAAAGAAGTTCTTCCTTTGTTTGAGAAATCTCGTCCTTATTACGAAAAAGCATATGAATTGAAACCGGACGAACCCGACTATAAATATGCATTACGTAATATCTATTATAATTTGAACGATGCAGAAAAATTAAAAGCTATTGAAGGTCAATAATTTTCGCCTTGCATAGATAATTCATAGGGAAATCCGATTCACATTTCATGTGGATCGGATTTTTTGTAAATATATAAATCGTTGTCTTTCATTTTATTAAATTAATATTCCCAATATTTTATTTAACATAATACAAATTATAGGACAAATTTAATTCAAATAATAATATATCCTCCACAAACTCTTTAATTCGATATATAATTTGTATATTTGTAAATATGATGTACCAAAAATCTATTCAGAATTTTATTTTAGAATATTCTGATTTTGATACTAATAAGTTACGGTTGAAAAATATCCAAGCTGATTTTGATGTAGCTTGGGCCATTCAACAAATCGAAGCCCGTAAAAAGATACGCGACAAGCTACCTACATGGGCTTCAAACATGAATATTGTTTTCCCATCTATTCTATCGACAGAACAATGTTCCTCGGAACTGACCGCACGATATAAGCAAAATTTGATAATTCCGGGAGATACTGTCGATTTGACCGGAGGCTTAGGTGTAGACAGTTTCTTTTTTTCTCAAAAATCAGATCACGTAGTTTATGTGGAGCAATTAGCCGAATATTGCCGAGCGGCAAAACAAAACTTTAAAAACTTATGTACCGATAACATAACCGTTACGCACGACGACTGCATAAACTTTCTACAAAATAACGATCGACATTTTCAAAATATATATATCGATCCTGCGAGAAGAGGCTCCTGCAATAAACGGATATTCGCTATCGACGAATGTGAGCCTAATGTAATAGAGCTTATGCCTATACTTTTCCAATGCGGGAAACGTATCATAATAAAGGTATCTCCTATGGTCGATATAACAGCTACCCTTTCTCTCTTACCAGATATTTCAGAGGTACATGTTGTATCCGTAAAAAACGAATGTAAGGAATTATTATTAGTCATCGATACCGAGTCGGAAAAATCGAGTGATCGAGATACGATTATTCATTGTATACAAATCAATTCTTTTGACAATATATCGGATTTCACGTTTGGAATAAAACAAGAAAAAGGCCTTCCCTACTCGACTTTTTGTAAAAGTATAAAGAAATACCTCTATGAGCCCAATACATCTATACTCAAAGCAGGGGCTTATAAATCTATCGCTATTGAATATGACATAGAAAAGTTACAAGCCAATAGCCATTTGTATACTTCGGACAACTACATCTCTAATTTTCCGGGACGGAAATTTGAGATCATAGAAACAGTTACATTCAATTCGAAAAATATAAAAGATATCAAAACGAAATATCCTCAGACAAACCTATCGACACGTAATTTTCCCCTAACCACAGCAGAATTACAGAAAAAGTTAAAGACCAAGGACGGAGGTGATTTATATCTTTTCGCTACAACCCTATCGAATGACAACAAAGTATTAATTATCTGCAAGAGAGCGACTAACGCTTAAACATTCGATCCATTTGCCGTTTATCCTCTCTCTCCTTAATCGAATCTCGCTTATCGTATTCTTTTTTACCCTTAGCGATAGCAATAACCACTTTTGCCAATCCCTTCTCATTAATAAAAACTCGTGTCGGTATTATTGAAAACCCCGATTCTTTGGCAGCCCTCTCTATTTTCTGAATTTCTTTATGAGTTAATAAAAGCTTTCTGTCTCGCCGAGAAGAATGATTGTTATAAGAACCATAGAAATACTCGGCTATATACATATTTTTTATCCAGATTTCTCCATTATTGATGTAACAAAAAGAGTCCGTCAGCCCGGCCTTACCCAACCGAATTGACTTTATTTCAGTTCCAGACAGCACAATTCCCGCATGAAAGGTATCGAGCAATTCATAATCGAAACTCGCCCTCTTATTTTTTATATTTATTTGTGGTAACTTCATTTCTATACTAATTAAATCAATCCGGGCATCAAAAAGTACAACAGTTTCTGAATGGACAAAGGTATAACAAGAAATAATATGGTTGTAGCCACTACGTATAAAATATTTTTTTGATCTGGAATTTCCATATACCTTTGACTGTTCCAAATCACATAGGCTAACAGAAGGGGTAAAAAATCAACTATAGACGGAAGTTCTATAAACAATCGGATAACAAAAATGGAAATATCAAACAACATATACAATGCCAATGTGTATCCGACAAAACGTTTTATACGAGACTCAGGTTGCAAAACCTCCAACATGTAAGTCGAAAAAATTTTCATTACATATACAAGAGCATAGAAGCCGGCAAAAAATTTCACAAATTCCACGATCGCCAACTGCAAAGCTCTTGGTAAAGAAGCATCGTTAAAAAAATGTCCTAAAAAGGATACTATCGCAGTTATTCCCATAAGCGGATATAGGAATTGATTCAAAAATATTTGTGTCGCATACGGCACTTTATCCATTTTTTGCCATGTCTTCCCGGGAGAAACAATAAGCAAAAAGAGATGCTTCAAATCGTTCATAAAACTGCTGTATTTCTATATTTGTATGCAAATATAGCATTATTTATTCTATTTTACGACTTCTCTCTTCATATTCTACTATCTCCATAAGGAAAGAAAAAAGTAAAATTCTTATCTTTGTATTTTAAAAATAAAAAATAGACACCCCGTTTGATATCGCATATTTCATAGGTTAGTCTATATTAAATTAAAAAGTATGCCCACAATCTCTCATAGAGGCGAAGTCATGCCGGCCTCTCCTATACGAAAACTCGTTCCTCTCGCCAACAAAGCCAAAGAAAAAGGAATAAAAGTTTTTCATCTAAACATCGGGCAACCCGATTTGCCGACTCCTCAAATAGGGTTGGATGCGTTACGGCACATGCATCGCCGAATACTGGAATACAGTCCCAGTGAGGGCATAAAAAGCCTTCGGGAAAAGTTAGTCCAATATTATGACAAATTCCATATTCATGTGACAGCCGATGATATAATCATCACCACAGGAGGCTCTGAGGCTGTATTATTCTCATTCATGGCTTGTCTGGACCCCGGCGATGAAATTATTGTTCCAGAACCGGCATACGCCAACTACATGGCATTCGCTATCTCGGCCGGAGCAGTAATCAAAACTTTACCCTCTTCTATTGAAGAAGGCTTCGCATTACCTTCTATTGAAAAATTCGAATCTCTAATTACGCCAAAAACTAAGGCTATACTAATCTGTAATCCCAATAATCCCACAGGGTACTTATACACCCAAAGAGAAATGAACCAAATACGGGATCTGGTAAAGAAATATGATTTGTTCCTATTCTCCGACGAAGTATATCGGGAATTTTGCTATACAGGAGCGCCCTATATATCGGCTTTCCACTTAGAAGGGATTGAAGAACAGGTAGTGTTAATAGATTCTGTTTCAAAAAGATACAGCGAATGCGGAATTCGCATAGGAGCCCTGATCACTCGACATAAAGAATTAAAAAAGAGTGTTATGAAATTCTGTCAGGCCAGACTCAGTCCACCGCTTTTAGGACAAATCGTAGCCGAAGCCTCTATCGATGCTCCCGAAAGTTATATGCTTTCTACCTATAACGAGTATGTAGAACGGCGTAAACACCTAATTGACGGTTTAAACCGAATTCCGGGGTGTTACTCCCCTATCCCTATGGGAGCATTCTACACCGTGGCTCGATTACCGGTAGATAATGCCGATAAATTCTGTGAATGGTGTTTATCTGAATTCGAGTACGAAGGACAAACCATATTTATGGCTCCCGCCTCAGGGTTCTATACCACGCCCGGATTGGGGAAAAACGAAGTTCGTTTAGCCTATGTACTGGAAAAAGAAGAACTATCAAAAGCTCTAATCGTTTTACAAAAAGCATTAGAAACATACCCCGGCCGCACCATCAATGAATAATTGGAAATTATATATTGCTAATCGCATACATTTCGACAAACAGCATCGAAAAAAAGCTACCCCACCGGCCGTACGTGTAGCTGTGGCCGGTGTTGCGCTAGGATTAGCCATAATGATACTGTCGGTTGCGATTGTCATCGGTTTCAAAAAAGAAATCCGAAGCAAAGTTGTAGGATTCGGCGCTCACATTCAGATAACGTCATTCGATAATAACATGACTTACGAAAAGCAGCCAATTCAATATACCGATAGTCTGCGTGAAATATTGTCAGAATGCGATGGCATCACAAAAATAGACCCTATCGGGACAAAACTGGGTATGATAAAGACCGATACCGATTTTATGGGAACGGTTCTGAAAGGAGTTACCCCCGACTATAACTGGTCTTTTTTCAAGAAATATCTGGTCGATGGCTGTTTACCCAAAATTCAAGACTCAATAATATCCAACGAAGTCCTCGTTTCCAAAACCATAGCAGATAAATTGGACCTGCATATCGGGGATAAAATATACTGCTACTTTGTCCAAGAGCAAGTAAGAGCCCGACGATTTTCTATTTCAGGAATATATCAGACCGATTTTTCGGATTATGACAAACTGTTGATTATCGGAGATGTAAGACATATTCAACGCCTTAACGATTGGAATCCAGACCAGTATAGCGAAATAGAACTAATGGTAAAAGATTTCGATAGAGCCGACGACATAGCATATGAACTATATACACAATTAATAGACCGTCCCGATGATTATGGAACACATTATTATCCTCAATCCATTCGCACATTGAATCCGGTCTTTTTCGGCTGGCTCGATTTACTCGATATGAACGTCTGGATCATACTTATTCTCATGGCTGCCGTATCTGGCTTTACCATGATTTCAGGATTGCTCATTATTATATTGGAACGAGCGAATATGATTGGCATATTGAAAGCATTAGGAGCGAACAATACCTCTATTCGGAAAATATTTTTATACGTATCGGTTTTCCTTGTCGGGAAAGGTATGATATGGGGAAATATTATTGGTGTCGTCTTATGCCTGATTCAACGACACTTTCACATTGTAACACTCAATCCCGAAGCATACTACGTACCTTATGTTCCTATCGAAATAAATTTTTGGTACGTTTTATGGTTGAACATCGGCTGCATGCTTGTATCGGTTTTGATGTTGATCGCACCTTCCTATTTGGTTGCGCTTATTCGCCCGGCCAAATCTATAAAATTTGAATAAGCGCCCTACTCGACTTCTTGTTGCTTCGGTAAAAACAGGTTGAGTAAGATATATCCTAAAATACCGGATACGAGAGACCCCATTACAATACCGAGTTTCGCATGCTCCAACAATTCTATTCCTTCTGGCCCCATATTACCAAAAGAAAGATTTGCAATAAACAAAGATACTGTAAAACCAATACCACCCAACACAGATACTGCCGCTAACGACTTCCATGTAGAGTGTGTCGGCATCGGAACAATTTTCAGTTTAATGATTAACCAAGAAGAGAAAAAGATACCCACAAATTTTCCGAACAACAACCCGACAAAAACAGCCAAACTAATACCCGTAAATAACGAAGACAATTCTATTCCCGACAAAACGATCCCTGCATTGGCAAAAGCGAATAAAGGGATAATAAGATAGTTGATCACGGGATGCAATGTATCTTCAAGGTCTTGTAACGGGCTTATCACTTTATCGGATGCAGATTCTATACTCTTCAAACAGTTTATTTGATCTTTGGAGAGCATTATCGAGCTATCGCTGTCCCCATGAAACTGTTCCTGCGGGAAATTAGCTATTTCATCTCGAATCGTACTGATAAAACGAGTAGTCGCCAATACCGGTTTAGCGGGAATACAGAAAGCCACTAATACACCGGCTATCGTAGGGTGAATACCTGAATTTAAGAATAAAAACCAAACTACACCGCCAAGTATGAAATAGAACATTTTACTATTGATTCCGGCACGTCCGCCCAACCATAAAATCAAAAATATGCCGGCAGCATAAAACAAGTAAGTAACCGATATATGACTGGAATAGAAAATCGCAATAACCAATATACCTCCTATGTCATCGACCACCGCCAATGTTGTTAGGAATATTTTCAAGGAAATGGGGACTCTTTTTCCCAACATAGCCAAAACGCCCAATGAAAAAGCAATATCTGTCGCCATAGGAATGGCACTCCCTCTCAGGAAATCACTGCCTCTGCCAATATACATAAATAATAAAACAGGAATAACCATTCCACCAATAGCAGCAACGATCGGTAATAATGCTTGCTTTATGGACGTCAATTCTCCAACCAATACCTCTCTCTTTATTTCCAGTCCGATAGAAAAAAAGAAAATCGCCATCAATGCATCGTTGATAAATTCCATTACGGTCATAGGATGCCCATTATGGCTAAATAAGTTGAAATCCCCCAACTGTAAAGATATAGGTTGTGCCCACCAAGAAAAATACATATCGGCAATCGGAGAATTAGCGATGATAAAAGCCAACAATGTCGCCACTATCAAAACATTACCTCCACTGGCATAATTTTTAATCGACTTTTTTATGGCATATAAGCTATCCATATAACATTCCGTATTTGTAATTTAAACAAAGAAAGCCTTTTACGGTTTTCCAATGACGAAAAAAAGAATCCGAATTACCCTAATCGAGTTTCAATACCGCTAGAAATGCTTTTTGAGGCACTTCTACCGAACCGATTTGTTTCATACGCTTTTTCCCTTTTTTCTGTTTTTCCAACAGTTTTCGTTTCCGGCTAATATCACCGCCATAACATTTTGCCGTAACATCTTTACGCACTGGTTTGATCGTTTCTCTGGCTATAATTTTAGCCCCGATTGCGGCCTGAATAGCAATCTCGAATTGCTGGCGAGGAATAAGCTCTTTCAACTTTTCACACATTCTTCGTCCAAAAGTTACCGCATTGTCTACGTGCGTCAACGTCGACAAAGCATCCACCGACTCCCCGTTTAAAAGAATATCGAGTTTGACCAATTTAGACTCCCTGAAATCATGAATATGATAATCGAAAGAAGCATACCCTTTCGATATACTTTTAAGTTTATCATAGAAATCAATGACAATTTCTCCTAACGGCATATCGTAGATAATCTCTACTCTATTCCCCGATATATATTCCTGCTTGACCAGCTCTCCACGCTTCCCCAGACACAAAGTCATAATAGGTCCGATGTAGTCGGTCGAAGTAATGACCGATGCCCGTATATAAGGTTCTTCGATGTGATCTATCAACGTAGGATCCGGCAATCCAGAAGGATTATGAACCTCCACCATTGCACCTTTCTTATCGTAAACCTTATAAGAAACATTCGGAACCGTAGTAATAACGTCCATATTGAATTCTCTATCCAATCTTTCCTGAATAATTTCCATATGGAGCAGCCCCAAAAAGCCACATCGGAAACCAAAGCCCAAAGCCGCAGATGATTCAGGTTGAAAAGTCAAGGATGCATCGTTTAATTGCAGCTTTTCCAATGAAGCTCTCAGGTTCTCAAAATCTTCTGTTTCGATGGGATACACTCCGGCAAAGACCATAGGCTTAACTTCTTCGAATCCATCGATTGCCGAAGAACACGGTCGCTCTATATGGGTAATCGTATCTCCCACTTTCACCTCTCTGGACGTTTTTATTCCGGAAATAATGTATCCTACATCGCCGGCCGACAACTCTTTTCGAGGAACCATATCCAATTTCAAAACACCTATCTCATCGGCCTCATACTCTTTTCCGGTCGCAACGAATTTTACCTTATCGCCGGTTTTTATTCGTCCGTTACAAATTTTGAAATAAGCGATAATTCCTCTAAATGAGTTAAATACAGAATCGAAAATAAGGCACTGTAACGGTGCATCCACATCTCCCTGAGGAGGATTTACCCGTTCTATAATAGCCGAAAGAATATCTTCGACCCCCTGTCCTGTTTTTCCGCTGGCACGTATAATTTCTTCCCGTTTACACCCCAGCAAATCAATAATTTGATCTTCTACTTCATCGGGACGAGCGCTATCCAAATCTACTTTATTGACAACCGGTATGATTTCCAAGTCATGTTCAATCGCCATATACAGATTGGAAATAGTCTGTGCTTGTATTCCCTGAGAGGCATCGACGATAAGCAATGCACCTTCACATGCGGCAATAGACCGAGAAACTTCATAAGAGAAATCCACGTGCCCCGGAGTGTCTATAAGATTCAGAATATACTTCTCACCCTTGTAAATATATTCCATCTGTATTGCATGACTTTTGATCGTAATTCCCCGTTCTCGCTCCAAATCCATATTGTCGAGAACTTGATCCTGTAAATCTTTGTCTGCAATGGTTTTGGTATACTCCAACAAGCGATCGGCCAAGGTACTTTTTCCGTGGTCTATATGTGCAATAATACAAAAATTGCGTATATTTTTCATTGAAATTAATCTGATAATGTGCGCAAAGATAACGATTTTTACAATAATGGGCAATAGATAAAAAGGGGGTAGCTCACAAGATGAGCTACCCCTCTTACAAATATAAATACAATTTTATTTCTTGAAATAACGATTGTATAAACCTTCGAAGCCTTTACCGTGGCGAGCTTCGTCCTTAGCCATTTCATGTACAGTGTCATGTATAGCATCATAGCCAAGTTCTTTGGCACGTTTTGCAATACGCATTTTGTCTGCACAAGCTCCACTTTCAGCTTCCATACGAGCTTTTAGATTTTTCTCTGTATTCCAAACGATTTCTCCCAAAAGTTCTGCAAACTTAGATGCATGTTCAGCCTCTTCCCAAGCATAACGTTTAAAGGCTTCTGCCACTTCGGGATAACCTTCACGATCTGCCTGACGGCTCATGGCAAGGTACATACCTACTTCGGTACATTCACCCATGAAATGAGCTTTAAGACCCTCCATAACTTCGGCATCCTCTACTACACCGTCACCGATATGATGTTCCGTTACAAAATCAAGTTCATCTGATTCAACAACTTCTTTGAATTTTGAACGAGGTTGTTTACATTGCGGGCAAAATTCAGGAGCTTCATCACCTTCGTATACGTAACCGCATACTGTACAAATAAATTTTTTCATGATTGGTTATTTTAGTTAGTTATTTAATGTTGAGTTTTCTTCTGGCAAGTTGGACACGTTCCCTTACAATAAACTTGAATATCAGAAATATCATAATCCTTCAAAGATTCTATTTGTAAAGGGGGTAAATCAAAATCGAATATCTCTCCGCAAGAAGCACATTTAAAATGCAAATGCGGAGTCTCCCGGGCATCAAAACGGGCATTTTTCTCATCGATCGTAATCATCTGTATAACACCGTGTTCTGTCAATAAATTTAAAGTGTTATAAACAGTAGCTTTGGACAACGTCGGAATAGATGGATATAAAGCATTGAATATCGTATCGGCTGTGGGGTGTGTATGGTGTGTCATCAAATAATCCAACACGGCCATGCGTTGCACCGAAGGCTTTATATTATATCGTCGTAATCTATTTTGTGCCGATTCTTTCATCTTTCTTTATTTGTAATGATTACAATTTTGTAATGGCAAAAATAATATATTTCTAAATACGAAAATAAAAATTATTGTTAATAATTTTATTATTCTATCAAATATCCGGGTAATGTCCTACAATTATACTGGGAAGCCATAGCCTCCCCATAAGCGCCTGCCGATCGAATGGCAATCAAATCACCTCTTTTTGTCTCGTTGAGCATTACATCTTTCCCGAAACAATCCGAAGATTCACAAATAGGTCCAACGACATCATATCGACACTTCTCCATATCCGAAGTAATATTCTCGATACAATGATGTGCCTGATAAAGTGCCGGACGAATCAAATCGGTCATACCGGCATCTACGATAACAAACTGTTTTTCGATACCCTTCTTGACATATAGTACTCTGGTTATCAACGATCCGCATTGACAAACGATAGAACGTCCCAACTCGAAATGCAACTGTTGGCCCCCTCTCAAATTCAGATTATGCTGAAAAATATCGAAATAACGACCGAAATCGGGAATAGGATTTTTATCGGGATTTTCGTAATCGACTCCCAATCCACCACCTACATTAATATGTTTTACTTGAATATTGCGCTTCGACAAATCGTCTTGTAGTTGATTGATTCGCTCGCAAAGAACGTGAAATGTTTCTAAATTCAATATCTGAGACCCTATGTGAAAATGAAATCCCACGAGCTGAACATGCGGAGAACGTTGTATTTGCGAAAATATCGAATCCAACATTTCGATAGGAATACCGAATTTATTTTCACTAAGTCCTGTCGTAATATACTCATGAGTATGAGCATCGATATTCGGATTAATACGCAATGCAATCGAAGCTATATTCTCCTTTTTCTTGGCAAGTTCTTCTATAACCGACAACTCCTCTGCCGATTCCACATTAAAGCAAAATATCTTCTTTTCAAGGGCATATTCTATTTCCCAGTCGGCCTTTCCAACCCCGGCAAATACAATTTTTTTTGCAGGAAACCCAGCCTCCAAAGCAGCTTTTATTTCCCCTCCGCTCACACAATCGGCTCCTATTCCCGAAGCCGCGATAAGTTTCAATATTTCTGGATTAGCATTGGCTTTTACAGCATAATGAACATGATAATTCCGTTCTCCTGCCAAGCGAATCAGTTTTGCTAATGTGTTACTCAGCAATGTTTTATCATAATAATAAAAAGGAGTCCTCGTTATATTGAAATGGCTGATGGGAAACATTATACATACAAAAATTTAAATGTCATGTAGAGATATTTCTACATGACAATATATTATTTATTCTCAAAAAGATAATGACTTAAAGACCGAAGAGCCTTTACCTTATCTTCCCGGCGAACCAAAAATGAAATATTGTAGTTACTTCCTCCATAAGATATCATTCGCACGGGAATATCTTTCATGGCTTGAACAGCTTCGGACTCAAATCCGACATTATTCCATTCCAAATCCCCGACAACGCAAATGATCACCATATCTTCATCGACAGTCACGGTTCCGAATTTACGCAAATCGTCGAGAATTTCTTGCAGGTGTTTGGTGTTGTCTATCGTAAGAGAAACTCCCACCTCCGATGTCGTCACCATATCGATAGAAGTCTGATAACTTTCAAATATTTCGAATACCTTCCGCAAGAAACCATACGCCAATAACATTCTCCCCGATTTTATTTTTATGGCTGTAATATTCTCCTTCGCGGCAATTGCTTTAATTTGCCCATCTGATGAATGATCGTAAATCAGAGTACCCGGAGCCTCGGGCTGCATCGTATTGAGAAGTCTCACCGGAATATTATTCAACTTGGCCGGCAATACACATGTAGGATGCAATATCTTCGCACCGAAGTAGGCCAATTCTGCGGCCTCCTCAAATTGCAGGAAACGAACAGGCTTCGTGTTCTCTACAAACCGAGGGTCGTTATTGTGCATGCCATCGATATCGGTCCATATTTGTATCTCTTCTGAATTGATTGCCGCACCTATCAACGACGCAGAATAATCGCTACCTCCTCTTTGAAGGTTATCTATTTCTCCATAAGCATTCCTGCATATATATCCCTGAGTAATGTAAATTTCGGCATCTGGACTTTCTTGAAGCAATGAAAGCAATTTATTTTTAATAAATTGGTTGTCAGGCTCCGAATTCTTGTCTGTGCGCATATAATCAAGAGCAGGGATAATAACCGATTTCACTCCTTGCTCCAATAAATAGTTATTCATCATCGCAGTCGACATCAACTCGCCCTGAGCCAAAATAACTTTTTCCTCAAATAAAGTGAACAAATCTTTTGTAAAGGAACGAATATGGTCGAAACACCCTTTAATTACTTCGAGTGTCTTTTGCTTATACTCGTCGGTACTATACAATTCGTCTATGACTTTATTATATTTCCTTTCGAGATTTCCGATCGTTTCCCTAGCGCCATCTGTATTTTTCTTATACAAATAATCAGATATTTCCACTAAGGTATTCGTTGTTCCGGCCATAGCCGATAACACTACGATTTTCCGATTCCCATCACAAATTAATTTGGCAACATCTTTCATGCATTGAGCACTGCCGACGGAAGTTCCACCAAATTTGAGTACTTTCATTTTTTATTTACTTGTTTTTAATATAACAAAACGGTTCTTATTTCTTCGCAAAAATATGTCTTTTTTGCGGGATTATCAACTATTCGCCATTAAACTTCTACCAAACTTTTATCTTCGCATTTCAAGATTCTTCCCGGGAATTCCTCTACCAAATTCAAATTGTGAGTCGTCATGATAACGGCGGTTCCTGTTTCGCAGATGTGATGAAGTAACGACACGATTTGTTGCCCGGTTTGAGGATCGAGATTTCCGGTAGGCTCATCGGCCAAGATGATTTTAGGCGAATTCAATAAAGCTCTGGCTATGACGATTCGCTGCTGTTCACCCCCCGATAGCTCATGAGGCATTTTGTAAGATTTTTTGCGCATGCCCACTTGATCCAAAACTTCCGACACACGGGTGTCTATCTCCTCTCTATCTTTCCAACCGGTAGCCCTCAAAACAAAAGCAAGGTTCTCGTATACCGAACGATCGGTCAATAACTGAAAATCTTGAAACACGATACCCAGTTTTCGTCTCAAATTGGGTATCTCTTTATTTTTGAGGTGACGAACATCGAAATCAAGCACAATTGCCTCTCCTTCATAAATAGGCAAATCGGCATACATCGTTTTCAGCAGACTACTTTTTCCACTACCCACACGTCCGATGAAATAGACAAATTCACCGCTGTATAACTCAAAATTGATATGTTTCAATATAGTCAGTTCCTCCCGGCAAATCTGCACATCGGTATATTTGACAAGCAACTTCTTTTCCATAGCTTTTTATTGATGTCTTTTCTGTAATTCTCGAACTAAATCTTCTATGCGATGCCCTTTCGAAGTAAGCAACACGATCAAATGGTACAACAAATCCGAGGCTTCATAAATAAGACGGTCATCGGTCCCATTCGTAGCTTCGATGATTGTCTCCACAGCCTCCTCTCCCACTTTCTGTGCCATACGGTTTATCCCCGACTGAAAAAGCGAGGTGGTATATGAGCCTTGGGGCATCTCTTGTTTTCTCCGTTCTATGAAATCTTGCAAATACCCGATGAATGAAAGCGCATCTTCATTTTTTTCTCCAAAACAAGTATCCGTCCCGGTATGACATACAGGGCCACACGGAGTTGCTTTAATCAAAAGCGTATCGTTATCACAGTCCGGTAGAATGGATTTCACCTCTAAGAAATTTCCGCTTTGTTCTCCTTTGATCCACAATCGACCTTTCGTCCGACTGAAAAATGTCACTCGATTCGTATCTAAGGTTTTATGAAATGCCGCTTCATTCATAAACCCTACCATAAGTACTTTTTGAGTAACATCGTCTTGAACGACGGCTGGAACAAGCCCACCCATTTTTTCGAAATCCAACTGAATCGTTTCTTTTTCCATAAATCTACCTCCTCACAGGAATACCACTTTCCGATAAATATTTTTTCAACTCAGGAATCGTTATCTCGCCAAAATGAAATACGCCCGCAGCCAATGCGGCATCGGCCTTGCCACGGAGAAACGCATCTTTAAAATGCGCCTTCGTACCCGCTCCTCCCGAAGCTATGATTGGGATAGGTAATAGTCGGTGAAGTTCCAATAACGCTTCATGGGCATATCCGCTTCGAGTGCCATCATGAGTCATGCTTGTAAAGAGTACCTCACCCGCTCCCCTTTCAGCTGCTTCCAAAGCCCATTCAAAAAGCGTTCGTTGGGTAGCGACTTTTCCACCATTCGAATAACAAACCCAGTTTCCATTTTCAAAGTTAGCATCTATTGCGATAACACAAACTTGTGAACCGAATTTTTTTGCCACATCGTCTATAATTTGCGGATTTTTCAGAGCCGAAGAATTCAACGACACTTTATCCGCCCCTACATTCAATAAACGGTCTATATCTTGCAAAGAGTTGACACCGCCTCCGACAGTAAAAGGTATGTCGATACGGGAAGCCACCCGTTTCACCAAATCGGTGAACGTGCTACGACCCTCGCTCGACGCAGTTATATCGAGGTAAACAAGTTCATCGGCTCCCTCTTTACTGTATATTTCGCCCAATAAAACCGGGTCGCCGGCCTCTTTGAAATCCACAAACTTCGTTCCCTTCACAGTCTTTCCGTCTTTCACGTCGAGACACGGTATAATACGTTTAGCCAACATAACTTTGATTTTTAGCGACAAACCGGGATATTTCCGACAATAATATTTTCCCCTCGTAAATCGATTTTCCCAATATTACGGCAGGAACACCTATGGATTGCAACGACTCTATGTCGTTCCACGAAGCGACTCCCCCGCTCGCAATTAGGTAAATTTCGGGAATCTCCGACAGCATGGATTCATACAAATTCACGGCACAGCCCTCCAACATACCATCTCGGCTTATATCTGTCGTTATTACTTTATAAACACCCGCCTGAGCATATTCGCGGACATACGGAATCAATTCCCACTCCGATTCTTCGAGCCACCCGTTTATTGATATTTTCCCGTCTCGGGTATCTGCACCCAAAATTATATGCTCTTTGCCATACCGATCGAGCCATTGGAGGAACAAACTACGATTCTTCACAGCGATACTTCCTCCCGTCACCATATCGGCGCCGCACTCAAATGCGATACGCAAGTCTTCGTCACTTTTTATTCCTCCGCCAAAATCGACGGAAAGAGTCGTATGAGTAGCTATTTGTTCAAGCGTCCTATAATTTACGACATGATCGGCTTTCGCACCGTCCAAATCGACCAAATGTAGCCTGTTCAATCCATTGTCTTGAAACGCTTTCGCCACTTCCAACGGATTTTCATCATATACCTTTCGACAAGAGTAATCCCCTCGCGACAACCGGACACATCGACCGTTCATTATATCTATGGCAGGAATCAACTCGATCATAACGAAAGAAAATTTTCAAGAATTCGCATACCCACTGTACCGCTCTTTTCCACATGGAACTGGGTCGCATAAAAATTACCTTTATTTAAAGCCGCACTAAATGGAATTACATAGTTACACTCCGCCACGGAAAACGCCGATACAGGAGCATAATAACTATGTACAAAATAGGCATAGCTACCTTCGGGAATACCGGCGAACAAAGGGCCTTTCAAACAAGTCAACGCATTCCACCCCATGTGAGGAATCTTCTGTTCGGTATCTTCTGGAACAAATCGACGGACTACCGTATCGAATATACCCAATGTGTCAACATCTCCTTCTTCGGAGTGTTTGCATAAAAGCTGCAATCCGATGCAAATAGCCAACACCGGCTGCGTGAGATCGACGATAACCCTATCTAACCCGTGCTCTTGCAAATATTTCATCGCCGAAGAAGCCTCTCCCACTCCGGGAAAAAGAACCTTGTCGGATTGCGACAACACGTCGGGAGAATCGCTAACAACCGGCGTTACACCCAATCGGCGTAACGCACATTCGACCGAATATACATTTCCGGCATTATATTTTATGATAGAGACTTTCATAAATTATAAAATTGCCACATTTATATTTGCAAATATAA
>NZ_JAIJHU010000019.1:0-47845 GCF_022723415.1 Barnesiella sp.
GAATCCCTTGATTTTTGTCAATAGCCCGCTATTGACTGCATATCTCGGACTCCAATCTGCTTCAACATAGGTCTCAATCTGTCTCGGAATAAATTAAAAACAGCTTCTAAGAAAAAGGACAAGAGCTACTATGTGGGGAATATTGTCAGGATCGTATGAGAAATGATAGTGTTTCCCACAAGGCTTATGAGAAGATATGGTCGATAGAGCAAAGGACGAACGGTTTATGAGAATGGCCTTGCAGGAGGCAAAAGAGGCATTCGATGCCGATGAGATACCGGTGGGAGCTGTCATCGTTTGTAAAGATAGGGTTGTGGCTCGGGCACATAATTTGACCGAATGTCTGGGCGATGTGACGGCTCATGCCGAAATGCAAGCGATTACTTCGGCTGCGGCTTCGCTCGGCGGTAAGTATTTGACCGACTGTACCCTGTATGTGACATTGGAGCCGTGTGTGATGTGTGCCGGTGCGATAGGGTGGGCTCAGCTCGCTCGGGTCGTATTTGGAGCCGGCGATGAGAAACGAGGTTACCGGCGTTTCGCTCCTCAGGTATTGCATCCTAAAACAGAGGTCGAGTGTGGTGTTTTGGCCGGGGAGTGTATCGCTTTGATGAAAGATTTTTTTGCGAAAAAACGATAGAATCAGAGACCGAAACAACAGCGGATAAGTTTGTTGGGAATCTTCTCTACGATTTTTGCTATGAAAACAGGCAGGTAAATCCCTAATAGAATACTAATGATATAGAGACTCCAATAGGACAATTCGTTTTGTGGAATCTTGGAGTAGAGTATTCTGATGGCTATTTGTGGAAAAATTCCTAATAGAAAAATTTGAAACGTATAGTCTCGGAAGGAGGAGAATAGTCCCGATACTATCGGGGTTAAGTTCAGACACAATGAGACGGAAAAGATTATTCCGGTGAGGTTTAACAGCAAAATCGGGCAGTCGGGAATCAGATTCAGTGCGATGAAAAGAAGGAGCGAAAGTAGGAGACTCCCGGAATGACTCAAAAAACGTTGTATATCGAATTTGCAGAAAAGTATGCCTAAGCAGAAAAAAAGGAACATATATGCCACATTGGAAAGGCAAAGCAAGAATATATCGGGAGGGAAAAATAAGTTGAGTACGACACTTCCGATAATTAATACCGCAATTTTGAAATGCCCCGTTATCATATATTTCAGCAAAGGATAAGATAGCATGATGATAAAGAGTGTGGCGACGAACCACATTTCGCTCAACGGGTTGGAGCCGGGATATAGAAAACTGTCGGTAAATTGTCGTAAAGACAATTCTACCGGGCGTTTCATGAATGGTGAGAATATAAACTTGACGGCGAAGGTGAAAAAGGTGAAGAACAAATAGGGGATTCCCAACCGTTTGAGCTTATCGAACACAACTTCTTTATAGGCTAAGTTTCGGCTGATTTTTGTGAAATAAAAAAGGAAACCGGAGATAAACATGAAAAGAGGCATGTGAAAACTGTATATGACACGCTCTATCGTCGCGCTCACCGGAGTTTGAGGGTTCTCGAAAATACCGGTTAAGGTAACATGTCCTATTACGACCAATAACATACTCCAACCTTGGAGTATTTGCAACCATGTTATCTTTTGTCTGTTCATGGGTGGGTATATATTCTCTTTAAATAAAACAAAATTATACTCTGTTTATTGTATGGCGGAATCTTTTGTAGAGATGAATATATGTTTATGTCAAAGGGTGTTAGGAGATTATATTCCTGAAATAATTTGCAGAGAGGAAAAGATTTTGTATCTTCGCACCGATTTTAACAAGACCATATAATGTCTAACTTATTAATCAAAAAATCAATTATTTAATTAACATGAGTGAAGAACTAAAAAACAGCCCGGTAGAAAATTTTGACTGGGATGCCTTTGAAAAAGGCGAAGTGTATGGTGATAAGAGCCATGATGAATTGGTAAATACTTATGACCAGTCTTTGAATACGGTAAAAGACAAAGAAGTAATCGAAGGTACGGTAATCGCATTGAACAAACGTGAAGTGGTCGTAAACATCGGTTACAAATCGGACGGTATCATTCCGATGAGCGAATTCCGCTACAATCCCGATTTGAAAATAGGGGATAAAGTAGAGGTTTATATCGAGAATCAGGAAGATAAAAAAGGACAGTTGGTTTTGTCGCACAAGAAAGCTCGCGCTACCCGCTCTTGGGATCGTGTTAACTCGGCTCTTGAAAACGACGAAATCATCAAAGGATATATCAAATGTCGCACGAAGGGCGGTATGATTGTCGATGTATTCGGTATCGAAGCATTCTTGCCCGGTTCTCAAATCGACGTTAAGCCTATCCGTGACTATGATGTATTCGTAGGTAAAACTATGGAATTCAAAGTTGTTAAAATCAATCAAGAATTCAAGAATGTGGTTGTCTCGCACAAAGCTCTTATCGAAGCCGAGCTTGAACAACAGAAGAAAGAAATTATCGCCAAACTCGAAAAAGGACAAGTACTCGAAGGAACTGTCAAGAATATCACTTCCTATGGTGTATTCATCGATTTGGGCGGCGTAGATGGATTGATTCACATCACCGACCTTTCTTGGGGACGTGTATCTCACCCCGAAGAAGTAGTTTCTCTCGATCAAAAACTCAATGTAGTTATCCTCGATTTCGATGATGAGAAAAAACGCATTGCGTTGGGCTTGAAACAATTGCAACCCCATCCATGGGATGCTTTGGATCCCGATTTGAAAGTGGGTGACAAAGTGAAAGGTAAAGTTGTCGTAATGGCCGACTACGGCGCATTCATCGAAATAGCTCCGGGTGTCGAAGGTCTTATCCACGTTTCCGAAATGTCTTGGTCGCAACACTTGCGTAGTGCACAAGACTTCATGAAAGTAGGCGATGAGGTAGAAGCCGTTATCTTGACACTTGACCGTGAAGAACGTAAAATGTCTCTCGGTATCAAACAACTCAAACCGGATCCGTGGGAAGATATCGAAACCAAATATGCTGTCGGTTCTCGTCATCATGCCAAAGTTCGTAACTTTACAAACTTCGGTGTATTCGTTGAAATCGAAGAGGGCGTAGATGGTTTGATTCATATCTCAGACCTTTCTTGGACGAAGAAAATCAAACACCCGTCTGAATTTACTCAAATCGGAGCCGACATCGAAGTTCAAGTATTGGAAATCGACAAGGAAAATCGTCGTTTGAGCTTGGGTCACAAACAACTCGAAGAGAATCCGTGGGACGTATTCGAGGGTATCTTTACCGTTGATTCTATCCATGAAGGTACTATCATCGAAATGCTCGATAAGGGTGCTGTAATTGCTTTGCCTTATGGAGTTGAAGGATTCGCTACTCCCAAACACTTGGTAAAACAAGACGGAACTCAGGCTCAATTGGAAGAGAAACTTCCGTTCAAGGTTATAGAGTTTAACAAAGATGCTAAACGTATCATCTTGTCTCACAGTCGTATTTTCGAAGATGAAGCTAAGGCCGAGGCTAAGAAAGAAAATGCTGCTAAGAAAGCCGCTAAAAAAGCAGCTAAGGCAGACGATGCTATCGTAACTCCTCAAATGGAAAAAACTACTTTGGGCGATATCGATGCACTGGCAGCTTTGAAAGAGAAACTCGACGCAGAGAAAAAATAAGGCGCGTTAAAAGCGTATTATAAAGAAAAGACCGGCAAGATTGCCGGTCTTTTTGTTTCATTATGAAAAGTGCAGGTTAAAGTGTGGAAATGCGTATCTTTGTAAATGTCAAAGGAACTTTGAAATGGGAAAGTTTGAGGTAAATATTTTGGGGTGTGGGTCGGCTTTGCCCACCGCACGTCACTATCCGAGTACGCAGATTTTGAATATTCGCGACAATTTGTTTATGATTGATTGCGGAGAAGGGGCTCAGATACAGTTTCGTCGCATGCGATTGAAGTTTACGAGATTGGGGCATATCTTTTTGAGTCATCTTCATGGAGACCATTGTTTCGGTTTGATCGGAATGATTTCGACTTTTGCGTTAGTAGGTAGGACCGGAGAACTGGTGATTCATGCCCATCCTCAGGCAGAGCAGGTGTTTCGGCCTCAACTCGATTTTTTCTGTCGGGACTTGCCTTTTACTGTTCGTTTCGAACCTGTATTGCCGAATAGAACGGAGGTGATTTATGAAGACAAATCTATTAGAGTTCGTTCCTTACCGATGATACACAGGGTTCCGTGTTCGGGTTTCCTTTTTGAAGAGAAAGTAGGAATGCGACATTTATTGGGAGATATGATGAATTTTTATAACGTTCCGGTTTACCGTAGAGCTGCGATAAAGGCGGGAGAAGATTTTGTTACTTCCGATGGTCGAATTATTCCCAACTCATATTTGACGACGCCGGCAGACCCTCCGTTACGTTATGCCTATTGTTCCGATACGGCTTATAACGAGGCTTTGTTACCGATCATAGAAGGTGTAGATTTGTTGTATCACGAGGCTACATTCGGGGACGATGCCGAAGCTCTTGCGAAGGAAACCTGCCATTCGACGGCTCGGCAAGCGGCTATTATAGCTCGTAAAGCAGGTGTAAAGCAATTGTTATTGGGGCATTTCTCGGCTCGATATGAGAATGAGCAACAGTTATTGGAGCAAGCGCGTGAAGAATTTGCTCCTTCTTTTTTGGCAAGAGAAGAATTGAAAATTATATTGGGGAGATAGATGATTGGGGCAAACAAAATCACCCGTAGAGTGTTTTTATAATGTCTATTTTTCTTTTGTAGAGGGGGTAGATAATATGAAAAAACACATTGAAGCATTAAAATTAAAGAAAAATGTATTAACTTTGTGCCAGATTAAAACAATGTGTTTTCAAGTTGTTTAATTTAAACGTAAAAAAGAATGAATGCAGAAGTTATTGGAACATGGGCAGGACAGGTTTGGAATGCTTTAAATGAGTCCGGAAAATTAACTGTAAAAGGGTTGAAAAAAGCAACGAAACTGAAAGAAAAAGAATTGTATGCAGCCCTTGGCTGGTTGGCTCGCGAAGGTAAAGTGAGCATGTATGAAGTAGATGCAGACATAGAGGTAGTATTGCTTTAATAAAGTGATACGTAGGTTTATAGATCGAGGCGTAGAAATTATTTTCTACGCCTCGATCGTTTAACGGTACAATAAACAAAAGAACCGGATTTGCTGTTTAAGTGAATATAAAACTAAAAAAGAAACAGCTATGAAAGGATCTATTGTGCCGATAAAACCCGAGGTGGTCGTAAAGGTTATCGAATGCGGTCCATTGCGTATTGGTGGGCATGTAAGAATTATGTTCTCCGATGGGAGTATGGTTATTAAACAACGGGCGTTTATCTGCCGTTGTGGAAAATCGTCGAATCAGCCCTTTTGCGACGGTTCCCATGTCGAAGATTAAAGGTGTTCCAAAGAATTGAAACGGACTTCGAAAACGAAAGCCCGTTTTTTGTTGGTAGGAAGTCTGTTTATTCATTTGTACTCCATTCATTTTTCCTGTATCTTTGCATAAGATGTAAAGAAAGGTTATGTCTCGGTATATAGTTGAGGACAGCCTGCATTTTTTCGGTTAGCATAAGACATTTGTATAAATGAATAACACATACAAAATCAAGTATATATGGTAGAAATTGGAACGGTACTAACTCCTGTCGGTAAGAAAGCTTTGCTTTGCGGAAGTGGAGAATTGGGTAAAGAAGTAGCAATAGAACTGCAACGTTATGGTGTGGAGGTGGTTGCTTTGGATAAGTATGCCAATGCCCCGGCTATGCAGGTCGCTCATCGCAGTCATGTTTTGTCTATGCTCGATGGCAAAAAGTTGAGAGAAGTGATAGAAACGGAACGTCCAGATTACATCATTCCCGAAGTAGAAGCTATCGCGACAGATACGTTGGTGGCTCTCGAAAAAGAGGGGTATTCGGTTACACCTACTGCGACGGCCGCCTACCTGACTATGAACCGGGAGGGCATACGTCGTTTGGCCGCAGAGCAACTGGGATTGCCTACGTCGCCTTATAAATTTGCCTCTACACGAGAAGAGTTCGAGGAGGCCGTGAAAGAAATAGGCATGCCATGTGTGGTGAAACCTATCATGAGTTCTTCGGGACACGGACAGAGTGTCGTGCGTACGGCCGATGATATCGATAAGTCGTGGCACTACGCTCAGGAAGGGGGACGAGCCGGAGCCGGTCGGGTTATTGTGGAAGGATTCGTGCAGTTCGATTATGAAATTACTCAACTTACTGTTCGTCATTCTGCCGGGACGACTTTTCTAAAACCGGTAGGCCACGTACAAGTAGATGGTGATTACCGGGAATCTTGGCAACCACAGGTTATGTCGGAGAAAGCATTGCAAAAAGCTCAGGATATAGCCCGGAAAGTTACGGATGCTTTGGGTGGATATGGTATTTTTGGAGTAGAACTTTTTATTAAAGGGGACGATGTCCTTTTCAGCGAAGTCTCTCCTCGCCCGCACGATACGGGAATGGTGACTATGATTTCGCAAGACATGTCACAATTCGCCTTGCATGCCCGTGCTGTTTTAGGGTTACCTGTTCCCGGAGTTCGTTTCTATGGCCCATCGGCATCTCGTGCTATCGTTGTAGAAGGAGATACGGATAAAGTTGTATTTGGTAACCTCGATGAGGTTCTTTCGGAAGAAGGAGTACAAATGCGAATTTTTGGGAAGCCGGAAGTTGTCGGACACCGTCGATTAGGTGTGATTTTGGCGACAGCCGATACGGTGGAGGAGGCGCGAGCGAAGGCCGATCGTGCATACAAGAAATTGAAAGTAAAATTATTGCCCAGATAAATGCCAGTTTGAGAAACTGCTTTGGGCGGTTGAATAACGAACGAATTAAAATGAAGAGGCCCGGAAATTTAATTTCCGGGCCTCTTTGTTGTCTGGAAGTTTTAAAAGCTATTCAACGATGAATTTACCCGTATGAAATTTTTCATCTATTTTATACAAAGCAAGATAGGCTCCCTTTTTTAGATAAGAGGTATCGATTGTACATTTATCAATTTGTTTGAGTAACATTTGACCCGTAAGGTCGAAAATGTTTAATTCGGAAGCACAGCCTTGTGCAATTCTGATAATTTCACCTTGTTTAACCACCGAGGGAATTAAGTTACCTTTTTCGGTATCTTGGCGGGCTTCGTCAATAGCCGAAACAACATTGATTTGAGTTTGGTCTTTCAATTTTATATCGCGAGATGAAAATCCAAGTTCGATGTTGTATTCCCCGTTATCGACAACGAAATTTTTCCGATTGACATCGTAATAAGAAAACGCATCTTTAGAAAGGTACAAAGTCACGAATTTTTCTTCTTCGGGTTCAAGATATACTTTTTGGTAGCCTTTGAGTTCCCTTATCGGGCGTTCGACAGGGCTGCTGCCGTTCTTGCCTACATACAGTTGAATGACTTCTGCACCGGCAACCTTTCCGGTATTCTTTATTTTGCAAGAAACTTCGACTAAATATTTGTCGTCGGAAGATTCCGTGATTTGCATATCGGAAAGATTGAATGTCGTATAGGACAATCCGAAACCGAACGGATATTGGACCTCTGTACCGGCTTTGTCGTATCCACGATATCCCATCATAATACCTTCGGTAAAATTCACTTGTTTGGTCCCATTATCGTAATAGCTGTTGTAACAGGGATTATCTTCCCATCTTTTTTCAAATGTTACAGGGAGTTTTCCCGAAGGGTTGTACTCTCCGAATAACACTTCGGCCATCGCGGTTCCGGCTTCTTGTCCGCCGTACCAACCCCAAAGGAGACCTTTCATTTTAGGTTCCCAGTCTTGCATTTCTACGTTTCCGCCGGCATTGACGACTCCGATCATCGGTTTGGAGCTCTTTTGGGCGGCTAGGACGAGGTCCTTTACATCTTGGGGCAATCCGAAGGACCGTTCTCCGGCTTCGGCTTCGCTACTTGAATTGTGACCGATGAATGCGACGATTATGTCGGCTTTGTCCAATTCGTTTTGGAACCGGTTTTCATCTCCGTCTTTGAGCCATGCCAAATCGATACAGGCTCCGCCTCCTCCCTGAAAATAATCCAGTTGAATTTTGTAGGCTTTCCCTGCTTCCATTTTCATGGTATAACGTTTTTCACGAGTGGAACCCGATTTGAATTCATCGATGACCGTTTTTCCATCGAGAATTAAACGGAAACCGTCATCTCCTTTCACGATGAAAGTATAGTTCGATGTTTCTTCGGGACGAATTTCACCGGTCCATTTGACCGAGAAATAGTTTTTCTCGACATTGGCAGCATCGGGTCCCGAGGTCCATTCAAAGTTGATACGACTGTCTATGCGGGTAGTTACAGGAGTTCCTGATAGATTCTCGTTGTTGTAAAATTCGGCTTTGAGACCATGTTCGTTCGAGCCGGCAGCTGTATACAGAACATCTTCCATGTGATCATAGAGATCGACAAGTGTAACGTTGATGCCTTTTTCATTTGCCAGCTTTTTCAATCCGTCGAAGTAAGACACATAATGGAAAGGTCTTACCAGTCCGCTTCCGCCACCGGCCGCATAAATTGTAGCGTTATTACCGATTACGGCAATGTTTTTAATCGTATTGGCGTTCAACGGCAGAATGTTCGATTCGTTTTTCAACAACACGATTCCTTCTCTCGAAATTTCCAATGCGGCTTTTGCCGTTTCGGGGTTGTCGAGGGGAATGCTCGGATCTAATTGTTCTTTGTCGAAGAATCCGAATCCGATCATCGTTTGTAAGATATGTTTGACTTTCAAATCGATTTCGCTCATATTTATTTCTCCGGTTTCGAGATAATGGCGCAGAGCTTCCTCGTTTTCGATTTCATTTCCTGCCATTTCCAAATCGAGTCCATTTTTAACCGCCGGAACACAGTTATGAGTGGAGCCCCAGTCGGACATCACGAGCCCGTTGAATCCCCATTGTTCCCGTAGCACTTCTTTGAGCAACCAGGGATTCTCGGTTGTCCATACGCCGTTGAGCAAGTTATAACTGCTCATGACAGCACCGACTTCTGCATTCTGGACGGCCGATTTAAATGCCGGGAAATAGATTTCATGTAAGGTTCGCTCGTCAATGTTGGAACTCACATAATTACGGTCATATTCTTGGAAGTTGGCCGTGAAGTGTTTGATTACTCCCATCACTCCGTTTTCTTGTAATCCCTTGATATATCCGGTAGAAGTCGTTGCCGTCAAGAAAGGGTCTTCTCCCATATATTCGAAGTTCCGACCACAGAAAGGAGCTCTTGCGATGTTTACGGCAGGACCTAATAGAATATTTACACCACGAGCCTTGCAGTCTTGTGCCAAAGCTGCGCCGAACGCATAGGCCATATCCGGATTCCATGTGGCTGCCAGTAAAAGATCGCAAGGATAAGCCGTGGAAGCTCCCCATGTACCTACGCCCTGCGGTCCGTCGGACATTTTTATAGCCGGAACATTTAATCGGGGAATAGCGCGGGTGTACATCCAATCTATACCACCGATATAGGTCAGGCGTTCTTTTACTGTCATATTTTTTAAAATATCCTCGGCTCTTTTTTCTACTTCGGGAGTAAACCACGATTGGGAGAAAGCCGGTAATGCTAATGATAGCGATAAGGCTATCAAGGGTAGTTTATATCTTCTGGATTTCATGGTTCAATGTTTATTTAACAATTAGTTTTTCTATTTTATTTTTACTTCCGTCATTAGCCGATACAATGTATGCTCCGGCATTCAGTACGATTTCTCGGTATGAAACATCAGTCGTACCTTGTTCGATCACTGTTCCCGACAGGTTATATACCGTGTAGTTTACCGGTTTGCCCTCTGTTTGAGAAATAATGATTTTCCCTTGATCCGCAATGATGGAAAGTGTTTTGTCCTGGGCGGCGTTGATGCCGGCTCCGTTAAATTCTTTACCGAAGATTTGGAATTTAAGGAGTTGAATGTCTTTTGCTCCATTATTAGCTTCTACGTCGAGCATGACTTTGGTGAATCCCGTGGACGAGTTTACGTTATATTTCAAAGTAGAATACCGGGTGGGGAAGTATGTGTCTGTCTGACGGTCGAGTTCTACCCAGCCCAATTCTTCGTTATAAGCATTTAAAATCCATTTGCGAGGATCCCGGTCGGGATAATCATGAGCGTTTGTAAGGGCATAAGATTCGATCGTATAGGGCTTTTCCAAATCTATTTCTACATAAAAACTCGTTGCCTCATGTGCATAATATTTGGTGCTCATGTTCCGGTCGAACAGATTGTAAAATTCTTCGGAGAAATTATCACCCGATTCTCCGATAGGATATGCCGATACATTGGAGCGGACATCGATATTTTCAGTCAGGTCGGTCGGAAAATTTTTGTCTCCCGAAGCGACATAGGGCAGACCGAACAATTGCCATTCTGCAATTTCGAGATTTTCGTGGGTTGCCGCTAATTTGTAATATTGTGCGGCGTCTGCTGCTGCGGTTCCCGGATATCGGGTTATTTCATATAGGTGGGCTCCGTCGAGATCGGTTACTTTATCGTAAGAAATTTCTTTCCATGTAGAGCCATTGGCCGAAGCATATAATTTCCAAGTGTCAACGTCGATTTCACTGTCGATACCTGCTGAGAGTAAGAATCCCGTCAAGAGTACCGGTTGCTGGCATTTGGCTACGATTTCTACATTCGATGTCTCGGGAACATAATAAGTGTATTCATCATTATCGGTCAACAAGCTCAGCGTAGAATTTTCTTGTGTAGAAGAAATTTCGGCCTCGTCGGTAAAATCATACGAGTAAGCGATTTTCTCGACTTCTGGTTTGTCTATTTCTTCGGTCGTTGTACATATCTCGAATTTATCGATATTGGGGCCATTGTCCTCGTGTAGTCCGAAAGTCAGGGTGTTTGTTCCCTTATCGAGATATATCAAGGTAGATACCATTGAGGTAGGGGCATTGTCCCAGTTGGGGGAGTCTTTCGTACGAATGATACTTTTTTGATAGTGGTTGACCTTGATGGTGAGAGCTCGGCTCGACCCCATCGAATAGACTTTCAATTCGTAAGTCCCGGCTTCGGGTATCTCGACGTTGTTGAACCGTAAATAGGAGTTAGCGGCTAAGTCGAAGTCTCCGATATATTTGCCTCCCGATAGACCGACAACGGAAGAACCGTCGGTAGGTTTTACTTTCAGGTTTCCGAATAATTGAGCGGTTTCGGCTTCGAGAACGATAGGAAACTCTCCCGGTTTCGGAAGCTCTACATCGGTTGTAATGATTTCGAATTTATCCATATTAGGGCCACCGCTTCCCATAGGAGTAATTTTTATCGTATTTTTCCCTTTATCCATGTAGATATAGGTACTCATTTCGTTTGTGGGAGGTACGTCCCAACCCGGTGTCGTATTGGAGACCGTCGATATGTATTCGGAATAGTTATTGACTTTAACGGCAATAGACCTATTCTGCATACTCATGTAATAAGTTTTGAATTCATAAGTCCCGGCTTCGGGCACTTCAACATCGTTAAAAACTATGGAGCTACCGGGGTCGTTATCACCTACATATTTACCGCCCGAGATTCCTTCTACGGTACTACCGTCGACAGGTTTTACTTTTGCAGGCAGTGTGATTATTCCCTTTTCTGCTTCGAGCGTTACAAGCACGTCTTGGGCTTGTAGCCACGGAGCCGTCATTAAAGCAGCTCCTAACGACATTAGTCGCCAGATGGAATATCTGTTTTTCATGATAAAAAAGTTTTAGTAAAGAGAGAGTGCATCGACCGATGCACTCTCTTCATTTTTTAAAGATTTATTGTTACACCTTTTTTCAACGAACCGGAACCTTTATATACTTTCCCGTTCATCATTAATTCTACATTCAGAGCTTTGATTTCTTTCTCTATTTTACGTTTACCCTCTTTGGAAGCGAGAGAGACTTTTACTTGATTGTTTTTCTTCTCGGCAGAGAATGTCATCAAGCTATAATCTCCGCATTGGAAATTCCAGCCGTCTCCGGCATCCCAATAGAGTTGACCGTGAGCTTTTCCGTTCTCATCGAGGCATACAAAAAGAGTAAGAGGTTCGAACGAATTTTCGGTGGTGCTTTGTATAACCTTTCCGACCGGAACGATGCTTCCGCCTTTGATTTTCAATTTGGCTTGGTACTTATCGCTGTATTCTCCATCGATCAGTGTCATATTTTCCCAAATTCCGTAAGGCAATACGGGATTCTCGGCGAAAGCGGGAATAACAAGGACATTGTCTCCCAATAGGAAAGCCTGTTGCTCGCTGCGCAATCTCAGGTCTTTGGGGTCGGCGAAAAATACAGGTTCCATAACCGGAACACCTGTCTTGTGAGCTTCGTAGAACAACGTGTAGAAATAGGGAAGCAATCGGTAACGACGTTCGAGGGCAATACGAGAGGTGTTTTCTATGGCCTCGCCGAAAGCCCACGGTTCTTTGTCGTTGGTTCCTGCACAAGCATGACCTCTGGCAAAAGGTAAAAATACTCCGAATCCCAACCAATGAGCCCATAAATCGGCATCCGTATTATTTAAGAATCCTCCGATATCGGGACCGTTGAATGCTTGACCTGAAAGGCCTAATGTAATGGACATAGGTACGGAAAGTTTCAAGTGATCCCAGCCAGCCCAGTTGTCACCTGTCCAAGTTGCTGCATATCGTTGATAACCCAGTAAACCGGCACGCGTAAGAAGGAAGGGGCGTTTTTCGGGGTTGACTTTCATAATCCCTTCATACGAGGCTTCGACCATAAGACGACCGTAGGCGTTGTGGTAGAGCAGGTGAGGGCCGGCGGGTAAATTGCCGCCTCCTCGGTGAGGAGTATCGTAAGGCATGGTTCCAATGCGGTTTTCTTCGGGAATATCGTCGTCGGTAACGGCCGGCTCATTCATGTCGTTCCATACGCCGTCGATTCCCAATGCCAAGAAATCTTTATACAAATTGGACCACCATTCACGGGCTTTGGGCATGGTAAAGTCGGGGAATGCGCAATATCCCGGCCATACTTTACCTTCGTAAATTTCACCGTTGGGGCGTTTTACCCACACATCGTTTTCTGTTCCCGATTGGTAAACGTGGTAGTTTTTGTCCACTTTGGCTCCGGGATCGATCATATATACGGCTTTGAATCCTTTTTGATGAAGTTCCTCATTCAAGGCTTTGGGGTCGGGGAAAGTCGTTTCGTTGAATGTGAAAATACGGTATCCGTCCATGTAGTCGATGTCCATCCAGATAGCATCGCAAGGGATATTCCTGCTACGGAAGTTGTCTGCGATTTCCCGTACTTTCTGCTCGCTGCCGTAGGAGAAACGACATTGATGGTATCCCAAAGTCCAACGGGCGGGCATCGTGATGGTCCCGGTCAGTTCGGCAAGGCCTTTGAGGACATCTTTGGGGGATTCTCTGTCGATGATGTAAATGCGGAATAGAGCTCCCTCTGTGTTAAATTCGATTTTGTCGGAATTGGTATGCAGTTCCGATTTCCAGCTGCTGTCGAACAAAATACCGAAAGCGCTACCGTCCCTTCTCACGCCCAATACCCACGGATGTGATTGATACAGCCGTTTGCCGCCATCGACGCCGTAGGCTCCCGTATCGGTGTTCCAGAGTTTTATGTATTGGCCGTTTCTCAATAGAGGACCGGTAACCTCGCCACCGCCATACAGACTTATTTCACCGGTCAGGCCCAATGAGGCATTGGCCTTTCCGTCCATGACGGTGAATTGTGGATATAATTCCCAATCGGAGGGTACAGACCCTTTTGCCGTGGGTTCTTCTTTAAGAATTAAAGAGGGGGTTTTCGTTTGGTCGAATCCTTGCGGAACGAATTCTACTATCCCGTCTCCCACGAGAGAAGATTTGGCGATAGCTACGTTTTCGGCATGTGCATTGAGGATTCCGACCGAGCATAAAGCGACTATAATTCCGTTTAATTTCATGGATAAAAATTTTAATTATTAGTTAACTGCTAATTTTGCGAATAATTCAACCATAGCACCTTGTGCAAGAATATCTCCCGGGTTGTCCGTTATGTCGTTCCCGCTGAATTGTTTGAAGAAAAGTCCGGTCTCGGCATCCCGGGTGTATTTCCATGCGTGGTCGACCGATTTGCGTATGGCGATCATATAAGTTCCATTACTCTCGACTTTGTTCAGTTCGAGGAATCCGCGGACCATGATCGCATTGAACCAGCGACTTCCGTCTTTGAGAATGCGGAATTGCTCTCCCGACGAGTTGGATATGAAGTTTTCGAAGAAATAATTATAGCAAGCCTCTGCGAGCAATTTGGCATCGGTGAGATATTGTTCCTCGCCTGTCGCATTGTAGAGCAACACGGCTGCTTGCAACATTTGTCCCGAGTTGTAAGAGAACTTGCTGGTTTCGATTTTACCGCTCGTTTTGATGCAATCCCAGTAGAGGTAGTCGGAGGGGTCTTGTAATTTCGATTTTGTCCATTTGTAAATATCTTTACCGTTCTCCAAGTACGCTGCATCGTTGGTGATTTGATAGAGTTTCAAAGCGAGAACCACGGCCGGAGCGTTGGAACAAGTGTTTTTGGAGTCTTTGGCATTTTCGTCCCAATAAACTCCGCCTCCGAGTTCATCGTCTTTCCCGGAAAGTACGAAATTCCATACGCTTTTTGCATAGTCGAGATACCAGCTATCTTTGGTTTTACTGTAAAGATCCGCTAAATCTATACCCACCCAAATAGCGTCATCGTATAGACGTTGATCGTGAGGGTTGACAAAACAGCCGAAACACATGGGTTCTTTTGTCGTATTGTAGTATTTGAGCAGTGTCTCTTTCAACCGGCTTTCGTAGGTCATTCGGAAATCTACGTTATCGGTATTTTGTACGATAGCGTTGAAGGCCGAAACGACGCTACCCAATCCCCATAAGTAAGCGTGACTGTCGTAGTCGGGGCTGGAAGGTTCTTGGGGAGTTCCCAATGTATTGGGATATGAGCCGAACATCATTCGCACTTTGTCGCTCCAATAATATTTGAAAATATTGGCAAAAGTCGTTTCGGCTCGCGACATGTACTCCTTATTGATACTTCCCGGATCAGTGGGTTTCACGGGTTTGATGGGAGCATCTTCGCTTTTACAGCAAGTCAGTAGTCCGACAAGGAAAGCGAGTGCTAATAAATTTTTTTTCATGATGAGTTGTGTGATGTTTTAACGAATTTGACGAGACTCATTGGTCGACGCTACTATTCGGAATTTTCCGAATAGTAGCGCGATCATGATTACTGCTTTTCAAATTTGATTTCCATTTTTTCCGTATCGAGCGTGATCTTGTAAAGACCTGCTTGCTCGGCGGTTATTTTCCACTTGTAGTCGGGCTGTTCTCCCGGGGTCACTTGTACATCGGTACTTTCGATAGACCCGTTTTCGACAAGTGGTTTGAACGTGGTTCCGTCGAACTTCCTTTGGGCGAGGATTTTTAATTCTCCCTCTTGCAAAGCCCCCTGGTAAGTAAAGATGTTAGGATTCAAGTTATCGGGAGTCATGGCGATAATCTTTTCTATATCCCAACCGGCAGCAGTCGCATTACCTACAAGATATAAGTTTTCATATAGAAGTTTCTTGTATGAGATAGTCATATCTTTAAGCGATAGGTAGATGTAATACAATCCAGCCTCGTTTATCTGGAAGAGGTCGTCTGCTTCCGTTTCGCTCGTACGTTTTACGACAGAGCTGTTGTCCGCTCCTTTGTTGTAAGAAGGCAAGGCTTGCCCCAGCGTGGTGATGAATTTGAATCCGCCTTGTTTCAACTGGCCTCTCCAATTATACAGACGACCGTTGGATAGTTCGGTTATTTTCTCAGCGGCATTCAGATCCGTGCCGCCGGTCGTAGCCGTACCCGTAATATAGAGCGGTTGCGATGTAGGCTTATAAGTGGTTATTTGCACTTTCGTGGTCGCTATTTCGGGATATTTGAATTTGGGACCTTCCACTTTGGCGGCTACCCGAGCCTCCACATAGACTGCTTCTCCGGCTGTCTTTCCCCATTTTTCTACAATAAGGTCGTACAGTTCGGCCGATGAGTAGCTGATCGATTCATTGGGTCCGAATGTGCGGACATCGGTTGCCGACTGAAAGTTGTTGTCTGCTATATCTATTTGAAACAGATAGGAGAAAGTGTAGTCTGCCCCTAAACTGGTCGCTTCGTTCCAAGAGAACGAAATAATCTCGTCATCTGTCGCATCCGGAGTAAGGGTCACCGACTGGGCGGAGGCTGTCAATTTCAATTGATTCCGCTCTATGACTTTATCGTCGTCATCGTCGCAGCCGACAAAAGCCAGTACGAACAGAAGCGAGAATAATATATGATATATCGTTTTCATACATTTATACTTTTAGATTTCAAAATTGAATTTACCATTTGGGTAATTGTCTGAGGTTGGGGTTCTTGTCCAATTGATTTTGATGAATGGGGAACCAATAGTTCTTTTCGCTGAAAGCGCGTGTGATTTCGACGCGACGTTTGAAGTAGGCATTCTCGTTGTTCTTGTCGCAGCTTTTTTCTGTCCCGAACTTGTTCATGCCGTAGAAGTCACCGCGCAGAATATCGATTTGTTTCCAACGGCGGATATCATCGAAACGGATCGCATATTCGCAGTTGAACTCAACCCGACGTTCGCGACGAATCGCTTCACGCATAGCGGTCTGATCGGCCGGTGCGGGGATTTTGTCTAATCCGTTGCTGTCTTTCCCTGTTCCATATTGGGGGATACCTGCGCGCTCTCTTACGAGGTTCACGTATTTCAGTATCTCGTCGGTTTGCTCGGGAGCCCATTCGTTGAGAGCTTCGGCATAGTTCAGATAGGCTTCTGCCAACCGGCAGATAATACCGGGACGATAGGGAATGGAGTAGTTGAGGATATTCGTTTCGGGGTGTACGCGTTTTCTCAACAGATAACCTGTTTGCGGAGCATCCCATAAAGAACCGGACGCGGGCCGGCCGTCTTCTCCTGCGTAATAGAAATCCACATAACGGCTCGATTGACGATACCAAGCACCGTTGTAAAGCACCGATACATAGAAACGAGGCTCGCGATTGACATACATGTTGAATGTTCCGGCCGGAGCGATTGTATTTTCGGCGTTGGATTCTTTGGCATCTTTGTCTCCTTCGATCCATTTGGTCTTTCTGACATCGGGCTGGGTAGAGAATCCGCTTTCATTGTATCCCGAGGCTTTGTTGATGATAGGCTCGCCGTTGGGCTCATACCCTGTGATAGCGGGCAGACCGTTGCTCATGAAGAACGCATCGACCAATTCCTGAGTAACTCCCAAACCGCCTTGTCCACGGGATCCGCGGGGAACCGAGTGTTGAGAGTAAAGGTCGTAACTTACATCGGGACGGGCGAACAGAATTTCCTTGTTACCTTGATTGAATTCTTTGTAACACATATTGGAATAGGACATGAAAGGGTCGATCGAACCATCTCCGTTATACTCTTTGTACAAGGCATAACCGTTGCCTTCGGCCTCGGTCAAAAGATCTTTGCAAGCGTTTACCGCACGTTCCCATTTCTTGGGGTCGTAGGTAGAGTTGAAGATTGCTTCACCTTTATTGTTCGTATAAGCGGCATAATCGGGATCATCGTTCCCGTTTACCAACGGACTTGCAGCGAAAAGAAGCATACGGGCACGGATAGCCAACGCCATCACCGAGGTTGCTCGTCCGTATTTACGTTCTTCGGTATAAGAGGGTGGTAACAGTTCCGATACGGCTTTGAACTCTTTATCGAGCCAATCGATTATTTGGTCGTAAGGTGTTTGCCCTATCAATATCTTGTCGATGGGGTCGTTCATGTCGACCAGTGAAGTTTGGAACGGTATGGCTCCGTAGGTATTCACCAACAGATAATAGTAGTAGGCAATTAAGAAACGTGCCTCGGCCTTCATGTTGTCCACATCGGCTTGATAGACCTCTTGCTCGGGCAGAGCCTTGACGTTGTCTAAGAAAATGTAAGCCTCGCGTATTCTCACCGGAAAGTCGCTCCAAAAATTCCCCTTCCACTCGCTTTGGGGAGTCCAGTTGCCTAAGATTTTGTCGATACAATCCCAGTCGGAGAATGCCCGCCAGTCTTGCGAAGGCGAGAAATCATCGGCATAGGCATCGTAATTACGCATCATGGGCGTGTAGGGGTCGGGGATTCCGTCATAGATACCGGCCAACCATTCCTCGGTACGGTTCTTACTGTTGAATACCATATCCAATGTTAAAATATCGTCGGGAGCATTGTCCAGATAATCGGTACAGGAAGTGACCGAAAACAGACCGATGATAGCTAATGTATATCTAACGATTGTATGTTTCATAATTTTTATATTAATAGGTTTAGAATCTTACTTGTAGTCCGATAGAATAAGTGGCCATGATGGGGTATTTCAAACCGTTGCTGGTATTCAGTTCGGGGTCCCACAGGTCGAACTTGGAGAACTGCAAAAGATTTGTTCCGCGAACGAATATACGGGCATACTCCATTGCAGCTTTTTTGATAAGATTTTTTGAGAATGAATATCCCAATTCTACATTTTTCAACCGCAACATACTCATATCTTTCAACCACCAATCCGATACTTGGGCGTTGTTGGCGTTGTAACCCATGTGGAGTCTCGGATAGAATACGTCCTGACTGGGGTTGTCGACTGTCCATGCATCCGATGCATTGGTGAATATGTTACCTTCGGCTCCGATGGTAGAACCGGGTAAGAAGTTCTTTTGGTTTTCTCCGATGATACGATAGGTGCGGCCGTTTCCCTGGAAGAAAGCTCCGAAATCGATATTTTTATAGCTCAGGTTAATACCGAAACCATATACGAGTTCGGGATTGACCGTACCTCCGATGGCGGTTTTATCGGTTTCTGTGATTTCATTGTCACCGTTGAGATCCAAATACTTTATATCTCCGGGATAAACTCTATCCGAAAATTTTGGAACCGGCAGTCCCGGTTTCAACTTACCGGTCGTTACGTCTTCGAAATCGGCTTCGGTATATAAGCCGTCGTTAACCAAACCGAAAATCTGGCCTACCGGTTTGCCGGTGCTCGAACGGTAAGTGCCGAGTACACCTAAATCTTCGTCTTGTTCTATGATTTTGTTCTTGGCGTAGGTAACACTTGCCCGAGCCGAAATAAACCAGTCTTTGTTGATTTGTTTGTTCAAATCCAATGAAATATCGAAGCCTTTGTTTGTCACGATACCGTAGTTCGCCCACGGAGCGGAGGGGAAGCCGGCCGATGACGGTATGTTCTTTCGTTGCATGAAGATGTCTTCTCTTCTTTCATGGAAGAAGTCTACTTGCAATTCGGCCATTTTGAACAAGCCCAGTTCGATTCCGACGTTGGCCTTTTTCACGGTTTCCCAAGTCAGGGACTCAACACCGGGATCACCTTCGCGCAAACCTCCTTTTTCGTAGAAAGCATTGGAGTTACCCCATTTGTAGCCGTCGGTCGAACCGATAGTAGTGATGTAGGCAAAACGTTTTTGAGAACCGTCGTCGTTATAAAAGCGGTCGTTTCCGGCCAAACCGTAAGAAGCTCTCAGTTTTAATTTATTGATGTAGTTTTGTACCGGACGCATGAATTCTTCCTCCGAAACAATCCAGCCCGCAGCGATAGACGGGAAGAAACCGAAACGGTTGCCTTTTGCAAAGTTCTCGGAACCGTTATAACCGAAGTTGAACTCTGCGATATAGCGGTCGGCGTATGTATATGCCGCACGACCTGCGAAACCTTGTGTACGATAGGGCACTTGGTCACCGTCGTCGTAGTTGCGTTGGTTGTACAACAACAATGCGCTTACCGAGTGATTTCCGAATCGTTGGTCGTAGGTGATATTTCCTTCTAAGTAGGTGCTATAATTGCCATAGTCTTCCCATCTTTCGTAGCCCAAGAATTCGTCTCCTTCGCTCAGAACCGTCAGTATTAACTCTCCGGTCACCGGGTCGCGTTGCGTGGCCGGCGAATAGTAACGGGGAGCTTTGCCCCGGTTTACTCCGTTTCGTGAATAGTAGTCGTAAGAGAATATACCTTTTATTTTCAAACCGGGTAAGATACATTTTAAGTCTTGTTCCACGGCGAACAAGGTTTCCAGTTTACTTTCTGCCTCACGTTTGAAACCCGATTGTGTCAGTTTGGCCCACGGGTTTTCATTTTCACGAGGTTTGGGAAGGGCCCCGTTTTCATAAATCAGCGGAACCATGTACGGCGTAGCTTTGAATGCAGCGCCGAAAATATCGTCGATACCATCTTTCGGTGCGTTTCTCTGTTGAAGGTATCCGCCGATGTTGAATGTCAATAATGTAGAGGAGGTGACGTTCATGTCTACGTTGGTACGCAAGTTGAATCGATTCACCGAGATATTGGAGTTCCAGTTTTGAGTTTTGTCGCTCTCGGTAATACCTGCTTCGTTATAGTATGCGCCGACGAAAGAGTAACGCAATTTCTCGTTACCTCCCGAAAGGTCGAACGAGGCCCTCGTGTTGTGAGCGACGTCTTTTGTAATTGCATCTATCCAATCTATATCGGGATATAGTTCGGTATCGTATCCGCTGCGGTATTTATCTATTAGTTCCGGCGAATAAAGTTCTGTCCCCGTCTCTTGGATATTGATATTGTTCAAGAGCGTAAGGTAATCTGCCGCATTGAGGAACGAGGGTAATTTGGCCGGACGAGTGATAGAGTGTTCCACCGATACGTTGATGTTCGTCTTACCGGAATGTCCTCGTTTGGTTGTAATAAGGATTACACCATTCGCACCACGTACACCGTACACGGCACTTGCCGAAGCATCTTTCAGTACCGAGAACGATTCTATTTCCGAAATATCGAGGTTGTTCAAGGAGCGTTCTACACCATCGACAAGTACGAGCGGGGAGTTGCTGCCCTTGAAAGAGCTCATACCGCGAATCCAGAATTCGGAGTTGTCGTAACCCGGTTCACCGGAACGTTGAACGGCGATGATACCCCCGATGTTACCGGCGAGGTCGTTGCTCAACGAACGAGTCGTCCCTACTTGTAATTGTTGAGGTTTCACACTGGTGATAGCTGCGACTACCGATGCTTTCTTCTGTACACCGTATCCAACGACTACGACATCTTCGAGTTGGGTCGCTGCGTCTTGTAACACCACATTGATAATTTTCCGGCTATTCACAGCTTCTTCACGAGAAGCGAACCCGATGTATTTGAATTGTAGTATGGCACTTTTATCGGGCACTTTTATGTCATAGATACCATCTACATTGGTGATAGTCACGATAGAGGGATTGTCCTTTACCGAGACGGTTACACCGATAAGCGGCTCGCCGTTGACATCTGTAACGTTTCCTCGTATGGAAATCTTTTTTTCATCAGAGGATACGTTTTTGTTATATAAGATGATTTGAGACTGTTTAATTTCAAATTTAATACCCGAATTTCCAAGCATTTGGGATATTGCTTGTTGAATAGGTGTCTTTTGGGCGTTCAGCGATACTTTTTGATCGACATTCAATTTTAAGGCATCGTAAAAGAACGTGTATTTACTTACACTTTCTATTTTTTTGATAGCCTCGGATAATGGAATGTTTTGAAAAGAAATTGTTATGGTTTCTCCCGGTGCTTGAGCAAACAAGTTCAAGGAGAATAAAATGGCTAGAAATACAGCCAATTTTTTCTTTAGATTCATATCATGGGTATATTAAAGTTAACTTAATAAGTTCTCTTTCTTTTTTTTAATTTTTGAGTTTAAGAATAAAAATTTTTAATCATTCATTCTACATAGGTGCTTTGTCTTTAATGTATCGTCATAGGCAATCATGTGTTTAAAGGGTTATCATTAATGTGTTGTCTTCTGTAAAGTGGTAGTTTATCGAAGATATGTTCGACATGATACGAATAATATCTTCGAGACTTTGGTCATGGAGGGTAAACGTGTAAGATTGATCGTCGGACAAAGCCGGGTCGATGATGATTTTCACGTTATACCATTTGGAAAGATATTTGCAAACTTCATGAAGGTTTTTGTTTTCCAGTTTGACTTTTTCGTTAGTCCACATTTTTGCAAATTCTACGTCTCCTTTTTCAACCCGAATCGTTTTGTCTTTCTTGTCGAGAGAGCCTTCTTCCCCCGGTTTCAGGTAACAATTCGAGCTATCGTCGCCCAATACATGCATCGATACCGAACCTTCGTATAGGCTCACTACCGATTTTTCGTCAGCATGGTAGGCGCTTACGTTGAATTGCGTACCATGCACTTTTACCGCTATGTCGCTGGTCTTGACAATGAACGGCCTTTCATCGTGCTGAACTTTAAAAAAAGCCTCGCCTTTCAATTCGACTTCTCGCATGTCGGCATGAAGATTTTTGTATTCCAGCTTCGAATGTGAATTTAACCATACTTCACTGCCATCGGGAAGTATGAATTTCGATTTTCCTGTAATTGTCGAATAAGTTTGGACAATTGTCTCTCTGTTCAAAGATTTGTTGCTGGAAAAGAAATAATACCCTATCCCCGAAACGATTAATAATAAACTGATAGCTGCGGCAATGCGGTTTAGTTTCTTGCCGAAATGTAACCGGGGAACAATCTTTTTTACCTTTATAGGTTCTTTCTGTATAGTATCTTTGTGAATATAGGCTTGGAATTTTTTCCAATAATAATCTACATCGGGATTGTAGTTGGCAGATTTTGCTTGGATGCTATCCCAAAGGGTTTTCAGTTCATCGAAAAGAAGTTTGTTTTTGTCATCGGCCGCTAACCAGTTTTGTAGCTGCGATTGCTCTTCTTCTGATAGGGAGATTCCTTCGAATTTAGCAATGATTATATCCCACGGAAGATTATTATTCATGTTTGATGGAATTTTAAGATTTCAATTACTTAGACACAAAAATCGGGCTTGACCCTTATATGTGTAGATAATAAAAAAGAAAAAATGTCTGATTGGTATAGGTATCCATTTTATAATTACTTTGTAATCAATAAGTAGGAATCTTTCGAGGCTTTTATATTTTTTTATTTTTGCCGCGAACATTATTTTTTTATCTTGAATAATATTATTTTCTTTGCATAGTTTTCTTGTAATAATGGTAGCGAATATCACTAATGACATATCATTGCTTAGGCAGATTCGTGAAGGAAATGAGGATGCGTTCAAATCTTTATTTGAAACATATTTTACTCCTTTGTGCCGTTTCATATATCTCCACTTGGACGATAAGAATGTGGCAGAAGAGTTGGCGATGGATATTTTTATTTATTTATGGGAAAACAGAGAGACATTTCAGATCCAGCTTTCGCTCAAAGCCTATTTGTTCCAAGCGGCGAAAAATAAGTGCTTGAATGAATTGAGAAAAAAGAAAGAGACGGTAGGTCTCGACGGAGTGGAAGTTTCTACGATCAATACCAGCGTGTCTGCGCTCGAAACCGAGGAGTTATACCGTTTGATTCAGGAGGCTGTTTTTTCTTTGCCGGACAAATGCCGGAACATTTTTTTGCTTAGCCGAAGGGAGAACCTTACGAATCAGGAAATAGCCCGGAAGTTGAATATCTCGGTAAAAACCGTTGAAGGCCAGATAACCAAGGCCTTGAAAAAAATCAAGAAATTTTTAGGAGATCAGTACAGCTATTTGTGGTAGTAAAAAATTTTTTTCATTTGGTATAAGGGTGTATGATGTTTTTTGTGTCATAGATATGTGAAACCCTTAGAATGTTACCAACATGAAAAACTTTTGTAAGTACAAATATCGTTCGGACAACGGTTGTTTCTCTATCCTTTTCGACTGTGAAATATCCCTGTTGGAATCTTTGGCTTAGGAAAGATTCTAAGTGGTTCTTATGCTTAATTGTAGTTTGCGAAGGAATGAAAAAATTTAAGATTTTATTACTCTCTTTGTTGCCTGCTGCCGGCTTGTGCGCTCAAAATCCGCTTTTAGTCTTGGAAGCAGAGGATGCGGTTCTCACACCTCCGGTAAAGGTCAAATATGTGAATGGATATTCGGGAGATGCCTATGTGGGGGACAACGACAATGGATCCGAGATTTTGTTTAGGAATGTCTATGTCGATAAGGAGGGCACTTATGAGTTCCGTACCTATTACACGAGCATGTTCATACGTTCCATAGCCGTCCAAACGGGATTTTATGCACCGGTGGTGATAGGTATGACGGAGACGACAGAAGATTGGAACCGCCCTCCGGTCGGTATGATGCTTTCGTATATTTATCTCGATAAGGGCGATAATACGATAAAAATCACTCCTTACAATGGCGGTGGCCCTAATATAGATAAATTTGAAATCTGGGAGACCGAGGTTAAAATGCCGAAGCCCGAAAAGATGAAAGCAGCTTACGCTTACGACCTTACCGACAATGCTGCAATCACGATTGGTGGAAAAGATATTTCCGGGTCTGCCCTGAATGATAACGATGAATACACGGTTTATGATTTACAGGCTGCTTCGGATTACATATATGTTACCTGTACAGACCCTTGTCTGGTTACGGGTTATCTATTTTCCGAGGGAGAAGTTACATCTCAAAATGTCGATTCATGGAGCCTTGAATATTCGGTTGACGGGAGAAATTACTCGCAATTGACTTCCGGGGCCTCTACCCGTTATAGTGCGGCTACCTTGTTTACGATAAACCGTCAACCTCATGCAGATGCAGGCAAGGCAGCCCGATATTATCGTATCGATACGAAAGGGCGGAATGTCGGGGAAATACAATTGTTCGGGATACCTTATTATGAATCGGCCGATCATAAAAATTTTCCGGCAGATATTACCGAAAATGTCGATGTCTTTTCCAATGTGATAGGTTCTCCGCTCGGAGCCTTTACGATTGCCGATGAAAGATATTTTAATCTTTTCGACCGGGATATGGAACGGAAGTATTATAGTGACGAAAGCCCGGTATTCAATGTCGAGGTAGAACTAGATAAACCGTATCGATTGGACTATTATACGTTGACTTCGTGTCAGGATTATCCCGAGAGAGACCCTAAGAGTTGGGTTGTCGAAGGCTTTGACAAAGACTGGGAAGCCGTAAGCGAAGTCAATGGATTTGTATTCCCTTGCCGGTATGCAACTATGAAATTTGCAGTAAATGGTACTAAATTATATAAAGGCTATCGTTTGAGGACGATCGAAAATAACGGAGCCGATTCTTTTCAGCTTTTGAAATGGCAACTGTTCGGCAGTGACAAACCGTCTTCTGTTACAAAACCGGTAGCCGAAGGAATCGATGTCGCTACGCAGAATCGCGAAATTGTAATTACTATGGATTCCGATGGATTTTGTAAAGTAGTGAACTTGTCCGGCCAAATTGTGTACGAGAGTGAAATAGCAGGTCGTGTGAATAGAATACCTGTTCCGCCCGGTGCTTATCTGGTGGGGGTAATTGTACAGCAAGAACGAGTCGTGCAAAAAGTAATCGTGAAGTAGCTTTATTGTAGAAACAGGAAGTAAATATTGACAATGAAAAATAAATGTATATATGGTCTTTTGGTCGGCGCGATGATGGCAGGAGCCTGCCCGGTATGGGGAGAGACTGTCGTCGGAGAAACCGTCTCTCCCTCCGATTCTATAAAACTTGTTGTCGTGAGCGATAACGATGCTTTGTATTATAAGGTTGTGAAAGGGGTTACCTCTATTGTGGAAAAATCGGCTTTGGGAATTACCACTTCGGTAGGCGATTTTTCAACGGGATTGAGCGAACCCTCTTTTACCGAACGTTTGGTGGACGATTCGTATAGCTTACCGTCGGGAAAGCGCAGTCGATATGATAATACATATAAAGAGGCGACAGTTTCATGTAATAAAGACGGACATACCGTACAATTTATTTTTCGGGTGTATGACGATGGCGTGGCTTACCGCTATGCGATTCTCGGTAGCGGAGACATTTCGGTTTATGCCGAAAATAGCGAATGTTTGCCGGTAAGACAGGAAAAAGTTTATTCACAGCAATATACCAAAAATAATCAGGCTCTTTATGAAGAGAACGATACAGAATTTATGGCATGTGAACTATATACCCCGTTGCCATTGCTGGTTCATACGGGAAGCGATTATCTGTTGCTGACCGAAGCGATGGTCAATGGGAATTATTGTGGAAGCTCGTTGTTTGTGAATGAAGAGACGAAAGCCTACGGTTACCGGCTGGTTGGGAATGTCGCTGCTACTCTTCCCTTGTATACGCCGTGGAGAGTTCTCATGGTGGGTTCCTTAGAATCGATAGCAGAGTCGGTTATATTGGAAAATTTGAACGATAAAACGGCCTTGACTAATCTGTCGTGGGTAAAACCCGGACGTGCTGTATGGAATTTCGGCGGAGAAGACTTCCACTCCGATTATCTTAGCATGAGTAACATTAAGAAATATATAGATTGGGCTAAACAGCAAGGTTGGGAATATTTCACATTGGACAAATGCTGGGAGCAGAACGGTGTTTCGTTGAAAGAGGTAGTGGATTATGCATCCTCTAAATCGGTGGGAGTGTTCGTATGGGTGAATCAAAACTCGCTTCCTTCCGATGAGTCGGCGATGGCTTCTATGGTACAGAATTGGAAGGCGCAAGGAGTTAAAGGGTTGAAAGTCGATTTTTGGGAAAGTGACGATCAGGCTATGATGAAGAAATACGATTTGCTTTTGAAGGTAACGGCCGAAAAGCAGTTGTTGCTTAATTTACATGCCTGTACTAAACCGACCGGTTTGAGGAGAACATGGCCGCATTTGCTGACATCTGAGGCCGTGTTGGAGAATACGGTTTTTACGACTTTTCCCGATATCCATAATATAAACTCGGCGATTATCCGAGGGGCTATCGGGTCGACCGATTATGTCCCGGTAGATTTTGCCGATAAAAACGGGTGTATCCATCAAAAGACGACAGCAGCGCACCAGTTGGCTTTATCGGTAGTTTTTGAATCGGGAGTACAACATATCGGCGATGCTCCCGAAAATATCGAATATAACATTGCTCGGGATTTTTTAAAGACTGTGCCGGCTGCATGGGACGACACCCGCTGCCTTGAAGCTGTTCCCGACGAATATGTAAGTATGGTACGCTGCAAAGGCAATGAGTGGTATTTCGCTTCGCTGACACACGATGCTCGTACCGTGTCCGTGCCTCTTTCGTTTTTATCCTCCGGTGAACGATACAATGCGTACATTTATAAAGATGGGGAATGTCCGTCGGAAATTCAATTCGAATGGAAGGAAAATTTGACATCGAAAGATACGGTCTCGATCGATTTGTTAAAACATGGGGGAACGGCTGTTTTGTTCTCTACGTCTTCGCAACTTCCTAAACCTATTTTGATGAAATATGAGGCTGAGGCCGATGGCAATACGATTCCGTTCGGTGTACCGGTTAAGACCGATACAGATAGTTTATGTTCGGGTGGGAAATATGTGGCTTCGATAGGTAATGGACGCTCCATTACGTTTAACGATGTAAAAGTCCCTGAATCGGGCACTTATGCGATGACTGTTTACTATATGTCCGATTCTCCCTGTACGGCCTATGTAAAGATGAACGGTAATATGGATTCTTGGCAAGAGGTCTCATTTGTCGGCACAGGAGGAACGAGCGGCGGTAATTTGGCTCATAAAACTATATGGGTAGACCTCGATCATACGATAAGCAATACGGTAGAAATCGGGAATAATTCGGAGTATGGTCCTAATATAGACCGCATTACTTTGTCGAAATATGCCGATGGTACTACCGATATCGAGACCCCTGAAAGTACCGAGCCTGTGGGAAAGGTTTATGCTCTTGACAAACACATCGTTATCGAGCAGTCTTCTTCTACCGATTATTGGGTCTATAATTCACTTGGACAAATTCTTAAAGAAGGCAGTTTCGACGGCGGTCGGGCTTCTTTGTCGGTAGATGAGAAAGGTGTTTATCTCGTAAAGGTTCATACAGAGGATAAGGTATTTACCAAAAAGGTATTGATAGGTCAGTAAAGTAGATTCTTTTGTTAAACTTAATAATAAAAACTTATGAAAAAGATTACATTTTTAATCGCGTGTTTGTTGGCCGTATTCGGTATGTCGGCTATCAATCATTATGACAATTTGTATGTTGTCGGAGATGCTTGTGCAGCAGGTTGGAGTCCTGACGATGCTCTTGAAATGACGAAGGTCGGAGACGGTCAATTTACGTGGACGGGAGAGTTGTTGGATAAAACGGGAGACCGTCGATTCAAATTCTTGGTAGGAAGAGGCTGGGATCCTTGTCTTGCACCTAATCCCGATGTGCCCGATCACGAAGTTGTTACTCCGGGTGTTCCTGCAAAGTTGTATGACAAAGGCGAACACGGTGGCTATGACACCTCTTTCCAAGTAGAAAAAACCGGGGTGTACACGATTACGATCGATTTGGATGCAGAAACGATGACTTTGACAGAAGGCTCTTTGGACGTTCTTGATGTCGAGAAATTCGGACAGGCCTATTTAGCCGGTAGCGCATTCCCCGAAAGAGTTGCTATGACGAAAGAATCGGACGGTGTCTATAAATGGAAAGGAAAACTTGAAGTCGAAGATCCCGTGACCGGTTTCTATATCGTAAGCAACGACAATAGCCAATCCTTGAATCCGGCGAATGCATCTGAAGTCAAATCTGGTTCTTATGCACCGGTTTTCAGTGCCGATGAAGTCGCCACTGCGGAGTACCAAATTGCTTCTACGGCTACTTATACGATTACGATCGATTTGAATACCGTGAAAATGGAGGTTACAAAAATCGACTATGATCATTTATATCTGATCGGTAGTGCCATGAAAGGAGAACCGGGAGCTTGGAAAACCGAGGACGGAGTTGAAATGACAAGAGTAAGCGAAGGTGTGTTTACATGGAATGGATTTTTGTATGCCAAGAACACCGAAGGGGGTGATACGGAATTCAAATTTATCAATCAACTTATTGCCGGAAATTGGGAAAACTGTTTTGTATTCGATCAAACACAAGAGGGAAATCAGCTCATTACGTTAGGTGAAACGTATACCATTTCCTATTTTACTGCCGGTAACCATGACAATAAGTTTACCGTTCCGTCTGATGGCTATTACAAGTTGACGGTCGATCTCAATGCATTGACTCTGTTGGTAGAACAAGGCGATCCCACTGCTATTGAGGAAGTTTCGGCAGCTGTCAAGCCGGTTGTGACAGTCAGTGGGTCGACTATTCAGGTTCTGACCAATGGCGCTGTTGTCGATGACGTTATGGTGTTCGATTTGTTGGGCAATTGTGTTGCCTCGACAGCAGCGGATTCCGATTGTTCTTTCGATATGGCTCATGGCGGTGTTTATGTTGTTCGGATAAATTGTGGTAACGCTGTATATTCCAATAAAGTAATAGTTAAATAATATCTTTATGTTTTTCACCGGGCTGGGGATTCTCCTCTGCTCGGTGATTTTTTTTGTTCGTTTTTATATCGATGGAAAAAGCCGGGAAACGGAAATTTCCCGAAAAAAATTGTAAAATCGTATGAAGAAATTATTCTCAATTATGCTTGGTCGTTGCTTTGCGCTCGCTTTTCTTTTGTTCTTTTCAGGAAAAAGCTTTGCAGAGAACGATAACTATACTCGTGCGGCCGATACGTTCAAGGCCATTGAAAAACTTTATGGAGTTGAAGATGTTCCTTTATTCAGGGAGACTTATCCCTTTGACAACCATTTGAAAGTCTCCTATCTTTCTAATCAAGAACAGGCCGAGCAACAGAAACTTTATTCCTATCTGTGGCCTTTTTCGGGGAGCCTGTCGGCCGTTACGGCTCTTCTAGAAGTAAAACCGAAGTCCGATTTCCGAAAGGTGTTGACTAAAACGGTTCGTCCCGGACTGGAAATGTATCTCGACACGCGGAGGACTCCGACAGCGTATGCTTCGTATATAAACACGGCTCCGGTTTCCGATAGATTCTATGACGATAATATTTGGATAGGGCTCGATTTCACCGACTTGTATTTGTTGACCGGGAAAAAAGAATATCTCTCACAAGCCAAGATGGTTTGGCGGTTTATAGAAAGTGGAACCGATGATAAATTGGGATATGGCATATATTGGTGCGAGCAGAAAAAGAACGGGAAAAATACCTGTTCCAATGCTCCGGGTTCGGTGTATGCTTCGAAACTCTTTTTAGCGACTGGCGATAGTTCTTATTTGCAAGCAGGAATTCGATTGTATGAGTGGACGAAAGAAAATCTGCAAGATCCCGCAGACGGTTTATATTTCGATAATAAGAGTTTGAACGGAGAAATCGGTAGGGCGAAGTTTGCTTATAACAGTGGACAAATGATGCAATCGGCAGCGCTTTTGTATCGAATTACAGGTGAAAAAAAATATTTGCAGGATGCCCAACGGCTGGCTGCCGCTTGTTACAATCGGTTTTTTAGCCACGATTTGCAGTCGGGTCGTAAATATAAAGTACTGAATCGGGGTGATGTTTGGTTTACCGCTATTATGTTTAGGGGATTCGTTGAGCTGTATGGTATAGATCATAATAGTTTGTATATCGATGCTTTTAGGGAAAATCTGGATTTCGCTTGGACGGAAATGCGTGAGAAAAACGGATTGTTTAACGATGATTGGAGCGGAAAAACGAAAAACGATTCGAAGTGGCTGTTGACACAGTTCGCTATGGTAGAAATGTATGCACGGTTAGCCGCAATCGATAAAGAGAATAATCGATAAGTTATTAGATAGGTAGGATATGCGATCCCAATCCCGGGCAGAGGTTTCCTCTGTTCGGGATTTTTGGTTTGTTCGATTGATGCAAAAAGAACGGTGGCATGCGCCACCGTTCTATAAATATAAACATTTCATAAACCATGATTTAGTAAACCATGACTTTTTGCTTATTGGCGATATATATACCTTTGGGAAGTTCTATTGTTTCGTTGCCGGTTACTTTTATTTGTTTAACCAGTGCGCCGGTGATGTTGTAGATATACACATCGATAGGTTCTTCGGTATTGACGACTACTCCTCCTTGCACTCCGTATATTCGTGTATCGTTTCCGGCTAAATTTGGAGTTTCTATCCCTGTGGCTATATCGTCGAGTTTCCAGCTCGATATGAACATTCCCCAACCTGTGGGTGCAGGTAAGGTAAATTCGGAATTATAGAAATTGACGGCTTTATTACCTCTTGAAAAGGAGTAGAAATTTGTACCGTCTGCCAAACAGCTCCAAGCTGTACCCATACCGGTTTCGGTTATGAGGGCTATCTTTTCTGTTTTTTTCCAACTGGATTCATCTATCGTGGTTAGGCAAATACCTTTATTAGGGGTTGCCCAGCTATACCCGTAGGCATAGAGATTGTTTTCTTTCCCTTTGGCTACTCCGAAATAACCACCGATACCTTGTTCGTCGGCAGAGACACCTCCTAACCATTCTCCGTTTGAAGCATCGCATTTGATTACAAACCCATTGAGCGGAGTAGATTTAGAGGCTATTCGGGCTTCCTCTTCTCCATAAGGGGCGAACCCTCCTTTCATCATTCCCGAAAGGTAAAGACTTCCGTTTATATAGTCCATGTTCTTGGTTTGGGTAGTGTGCTTGCTGTCGCTGGCTCCGAATGCTGTTATTAATTTTGCCCATTTCACGTCTAAGTTGGTATCGATTTCCCCGATGAGAATGTCGTCGAACGACGAAGGCACGAGGTTGATCGAGCCTAAATTGATCGAGCCTTCGTTACTGTTTTTTACAGTTCCGTAGAAATAGAGTTTACCGTTGTCGTAGATGAGATGGGTTATTTGTTCTCTTTCGATTGTGCCGGAGACTGTGGTTGTAAAGTGGCCCAAATAATTCCCTTTGTCGTCGAGTTTTACGATAAACAAGTCTCCTACTGTCTTTTGAGAGTCACCGTTCCAGTTTACGGTGTTGTGAGGGATTAGTTGTACAGGCGAATTTTCTGCCGTGTAAAAAGTCATGGTTTTACGATAATTCCCGGCTAAATAGATGTTCCCGTTCTCGTCGGTGGCGGTAGCATAAGGGTAAATGCCGTCTGGTGTACCTTCTGTGTAATGAGTAGCGGAGGCTTCGGGGCTGTTGTCTATTTCGATGTATTTGTTCCATTCGATAACTCCTTCCGAGCTGACTTTTAGTAGAACCGCATAGTATGTACGGTAACCGGTATTCCAGTTTTGTATGGTCACAGTGTTGTTTTTGGCATCTTTGAATGCTGGGGTTTTATCGGTCATACCGGATGCATATCTCATTTTTAATGCTAAGACAGCACCTCCGTCAGAAGTGGCGGCAATGGAACTCGAAGAGATGCTTACATCGCCGGAGAAGCTATATAGGCTCCATATTTTAGACCCGTCCGAATCTAATTTGAGAAGAACGATATTACAATTGTCGGAGTTTGCCTGAGTAGCACAACCGTAGCCGACAATGTCATCTCCATAGTAAACAGGATCGTTGTCTTTCATCGACCCGAATTGTGCGAGCGCCAGAATTTTTCCGTCGCTGCTCTTTATCAAACTGTGAGCATTGTCACCTCCGTTCCCGGGATTTCCATCTAAGGATTTCGCCCATTGAAATACAGGACCCTCTGCCTGTATCGATCCTAAAATTCCTCCGATAAAGAGGAGTGTAGAAAGTAAGAATTTTTTCATAACAAATTTTTTTTAATTCGACACCGCAAAGTTATTTTCTGCATAATTGGGCTACAATAATGATATATAGGTATTTTTTAGACATAGAATAGCCATTTTTGGTGAGGGTGCGAGATTTATGCATTTTGTATTTTTGTCCACAAAAATTAAGACATGCGACTTCGATTATTTTTCATTATATTAATAAGTTATGTGGGAATAGAGACTATGTACTCTGTGAATGTATCGCAAGTAGCTACGGTTTCTTTCGAGGGGGTAATTTCGGATATAGGTTCGAAAGACCCGTTATCGTTTGCAACGGTACAATTACTGCATGGAGATGAGGTTCATTCGGTATTGTCCAAAGATAACGGAGTATTTTCTTTTCCCTCTGTGCATCCGGGCGACTATATACTGCGTATTACTTATGTGGGATACGATCGTTATGAAAAACGGGTTACACTGAAACGGGATACGAAGCTGACCGTAAAAATGGTCCCTTCGGGAAATTCGTTGAACGAAATTGTCGTGACGGCGCGGGAGTCGCAGGGGCTGGTGAGCTCGTCGAAAATAAATCGCGAAATGATGACCCATTTGCAGCCTACCAGTTTTAGCGATTTATTGGAGCTACTTCCGGGGAATATATCCAAGACCCCTTCGATGGGACAGGTCAATTCCATACAGTTGAGAGAAACGGGAACGCTGAATTCATCGGGAGAACAATATTCCAATCCCGATTATGCCATTACATCGTTGGGTACTCTTTTTTTAGTAGATGGGGCTCCTCTTAACGGCGATGCGAATCTGCAATATATTCCCGGGGGAACTTCTTCGGACGGGACCTCGCCGGAATCGCTCAGAAATATGACGAACAAAGGGGTAGATATGCGCACGCTGACAACAGACGATATAGAAAGTGTCGAGATTGTGCGGGGCATACCTTCGGCCGAATACGGAAATCTTACCAGTGGTATGGTAAATATAAAGAGAGTGAGAAAGGCGACACCCCTTACAGCTCGTTTTAAAGCCGATGAATATAGCAAATTGTTTTCGGTGGGGAAAGGTTTTACAGTTCCCAACCATGATTTCACATTGAATGTCGACGGCGGTTTTTTGGACTCGAAAGTAGATCCCCGGAATAATCTTGAAAATTATAAGCGAGTGAATTTTTCTGTTCGCATTTCGAAATTATGGAGGCGGGATAAGTGGGAGATGACATGGACACCGAGTGCGGATTATACGGGATCTTTTGATAACGTGAAGACAGATCCCGATTTGAGCTATCAAAAAATAGACAAATATAAATCGTCGTATAACAGAGCTTCTTTGACAAACAATTTCAAATGGACGTTTCCTCGGTTAAAATGGATAAAAACGGTAAATCTCGATGCGTCGGTGAGCGCTCAGTCCGATCAGTTGAAAAGGACGAAGCTTATTAGTCCTCAGCGAGCGACGGTTGCACCTACCGGTAAAGAGCCCGGGGTTCATGACGGTACTTATCTTTTTTCGGAGTATGTGGCTGATTATTTATGCGATGGGAAACCGGTGAATGCTTTTCTGAAAGCCAAAGGGGAGTTCGGCTGGGAAGGCGCAAAATATCGGTTGAACGCCAAAGCCGGTGGCGAATGGAATTATTCCAAAAATTTCGGGAAGGGGCAAGTTTATGATTTATCCCACCCTATTTCGACGAGCTGGGGGGCTCGCCCTCGGGCTTATAGCGATATTCCGGCCTTGCAGAATCTGTCGTTCTTCTTGGAAGGAAATACATTGTTCTTGCTGGGGAAGAATAAATTGGAACTGCAAGTAGGAGCTCGTTCTGTGACACAGATAGGAATGAGCGAGCGATATTTGTTACAAGGAAAGCCTTATATAGATCCTCGTGCGAATGCACAATGGAGCTTCCCTGCGATTCCTGTCGCTGGGAAAGACTTGCACATTTCGATTTCGGGAGGTTATGGTGTGACGACCAAGATGCCTACGCTCGACTATCTTTATCCCGATTTGTGGTATAACGACATAGTGCAACTCAATTATTACGATGTGAATAAACCGCTCGAATATAGTCGGGTAAATATAATTACTTATATCGAAGATATAACCAATTATGATTTGAAACCGGCTCGTAATCATAAGTGGGAAGTACGAGGCGATATTTCATTTGAGGGAAACCGGTTGTCGGTAACTTATTTTCATGAAAATCTTACATCGGGATTTCGGACTTCCTCTTTTTATGCTCCGTTCAGTTATCGGAAGTATGACCATTCGGCAGTCGATGCCTCTGGGTTACAAGGGCCTCCTGCTTTGGAAGACATTCCTTATACCGATATGAAGGCGTTGAACGGTTATAGACAGTCGGCCAATGGGAGCCGCATCGATAAACAGGGTATCGAGTTTCAATTTACTTCACAACGTATATCGGCACTGAGGACTGCCGTCGTTATAAACGGAGCTTGGTTCCGTTCGGTATATACGAATAGTCGTCCTATGTTCGAGACTGTGGCCGATGTAGTGGACAATCGTCCGGTTTCGGAAGAATACGTGGGTTTGTACGATTGGAACGACGGTCGAGTAAACGAACAGTTTAATACTAATTTTCAGTTAGACACTCAAATACCCGAATGGGGGTTGATTTTTTCCACATCGGTACAGTGCATGTGGTTTGTTTCGACTCGGGTAATGTGGAAAAATGGAGTCCCGGTGAGTTATATGGCAGCAAGCGACGGAAAGTTATATCCCTATACCGAGGTGTCGGCTGCCGATCCTAAATTGCAGTTTCTTATAAAGACATATAACGACGATTTGTATAAAAAACAGACAATACCCACGGCTGTTTATGTAAACCTGAAAGCGACCAAAACGATAGGCAAATGGTTGAGATTGTCATTGTTCGCTAATCGTATTCTAGATTATCTTCCTTCATATAAGATGAATGGTCTGCTCATACGGCGCAATGTGGATCCTTATTTCGGTATGGAACTTAATTTTACGTTATGATAGATTAAATTTTTGATTATGAAATATATGAATAGAATTACACTTTGTGTTTCCTTATGCATGCTGGCTTTGTTTTGTAGTTGTGACGAGGAACGGGATATACGTTGGACGACTGTCGAAATCGTTGTCCGGTATCCGTCGGATTTGTCGGGGATTTCTGTGGAAAGTGAAACCTTTGAATTTCGAAATATTACGTCGGGTATGGTTACCAGTTTTACGACCCGTAAAGGAATTACATTGCCCGAGGGATTATACGATTGTTCTTATGAAGCTGCGATAACTTATCAGACTGCCGATAGCACAATTCATACTTCGTTATCCGGGTATGCTAGGTCATTGGAGCTTATGGGAGCACAAGGAAGTGTTTCTATCGGTAGTTATCAGGTAGAGAATAAAGACGACTTCATTATAGAGGAAATATTTTTTACCGGGACATTGCAGTCTTCTGGAAAACAATACTATGGAGATGGTTATGTGAAAATCTATAACAATACCGATCACATGCTATATGCCGATGGGGTCGCTTTGATGGAGTCGAAATTTGTTACGACTCAAAAATTCGATTATACACCCGATATTATGAGCACTCACATGACTGTACAGGCTGTGTATGTAATCCCCGGTAGCGGGACAGACCATCCGGTCGCTCCCGGAGAGTCGTTTATTCTTTGTGATACGGGTATAGACCATCGTATCGCGAATCCCAATTCATTTGATTTGAGTCGGGCGGATTATGAGTGGTATGACGAATCCTCGGTTCCCGCTCATTTGGATATAGACAGTCCGACCGTTCCTAATCTCGATAAGTGGTATTGTTACACGAAAAGTTTTTGGGTTCTCCACAATCGGGGATTCAGGGGATTTGCCATAGCGAGAATTCCCATTGAGAAAGAAAAATTCTTGACCGAAAATTTATATACCTATTCCTATGTTATGGTTTTACCGGCCGGGACTTTCCCGATGGAGCAAACCGCCTATAAAGTACCGAACGAATGGATTATCGATGCAGTGAATACCAGTGTACAATCGGAGTATGTGTGGAATGTCACGGCCCCTTCGTTGGACCGGGGGTGGACACACTGTGGTACGATAGACCACGATAAGACTCGCTATTTCAAAAGTGTGCGTCGAAAAATGCTTTATCTCACCCGTGACGGTCGTCGGGTATTGAAGGATACCAACGATTCGTCTGCCGATTTCAATACCGAGTGTGTGCCCTCTTTGATAGAGCAACAGCATACTGCGATAGATGCAAATGGTACGAAGGCCGAAACGGAAACCTATGACGGAGTAGAGGTCAAGAGTTGATAGATTAGAGGGATATGAAAAAGTTGTGTGTCTTTTGCGTATTATGCTTGGTGTGTCTCTGTGAGTTACGAGCCGGAGATACGGTTCGGGTTTCTATATGGGATCGTCTGTGGGAACATCGATCGGTAGTTGCATCTTTTGTCGAATTGTCGTATCGTAATCCTGCGGTACGCTATGACCGGTATTCTTCGTCTCTTACGCGGGCAACCGTCGGCGGACAATATACTTCGGAGAGCGAGCCTGTGTTGTTACAATCGGGAAACGGTGAAAAATCGATAGGTTTTCAAGCCGATTCGTACATACGAAAAAAGAATTATTGTTTGTGGGGAAATGCGTTGTATAGAAATGGACGTGTGAAAAATTTGAAGTGGAACGAGACCTCCGATTGGGAGCTGTTGTATCCCTATTTGTTGGCCGATTCGGTGGGCGGAGACTTGTCGAAAGAGATTTATAGCTTTACCGGGGGGTATGCCGCTCGTTATGAATCGATAACATGGGGCGGTAATTTTTCGTACGAGGCCTCCGTCGCTTATCGAGGAATAGATCCGAGACCTAAAAACACCACGTCGGATTTGTCGCTTTCCTTAGGTTTGTCGATACCGGTATCTCCTTCCTATTTGTTCGATATTTCGGTCTCAGGACGAAAGTACAAGCAAACCAACGGAATTAAATTTTATAGTGAGCTGGGTGTTTCGAAAGTCTATCATCTCACCGGGTTGGGAATGCATTATAACCGATTTGCCGGAAATAATTATTCCACGTATTATAACGGATACGAATGGGGAGGAAGTTTGGGTGTGCACACTTCGCGTTCGATCGGTTTCGTGGGGAATGTGGCGTATCGTTATTTCTCGTGTGAAAAGATTATATCTTCCTTGAACGAATTGCCAATGGCTCGGATTGGGCGGCATACTTTCGCCGGAGAGTGGTTGTATCGGAAAAGTTTGTCGGGTATTGAGAGCTGGGGTATAAAATTGACTGGGAATTATGAATTGAAATTGGGGACCGAAAATATTTTCGGTGATGCGGCGAACCAGATTTATCCGAAAATTGGAGAAGCCGAACAGTATAGTAGTCATGCATACAGACTCACCCTTTCGGGATTTTATGAAGCGGTTCGTAGAAAAGGGTGGAATTATTCTGTACAGCCACGAGTAAATTATGGGCGAGTAAAAGCTGAGTACGTCTATCCGTTGCGGAAAATGAGTGTGAGAGAAGTTACGCCAGAGGTAGCGCTGTCTGTTTCCCGCATGTCGAAAGATTGGTTTTTACGACTGGAAATAGGTGGAAATTATGCTATGATTTTTGATAGTCGGTTATTTCATACTCCTTCCTCGATTGACGATGCCGCCCTTCTATCCGCATGGTGTTATAATTACAAGAATCTTTCTTCCGATTACGTCGGTTATTATGCCGTTTTTACCTGCTCTCGACAAGTAGGAAAGAAGTACCTGTTGCAACTTGATTTGAAAGGGGGACAATACCGTTATAACACGGATATCGTAGCGACTGATGTTTGTGCCGGATTATCGTTTTTATTTTGAGAAGAGGGAAGCATTATATTCACTCTCGTCGAAATGTCTTCGCTTGCTCCTCTATATTTTGTATGTCGCCGAGTGTCTTGGTCGTGAGTAATGTTCGAATACAAAAAAAGACTCGTCTTTACGAGTCCTTTTTTGTGGTGCCAACGGGAATCGAACCAGTGACACAAGGATTTTCAGTCCTTTGCTCTACCAACTGAGCTATGGCACCATCGTTTTTGCGTGTGCAAAGATAGAATTATTTTTGATTATCTTCCTAATTTTTTACCGTAAAAATGAAAAAAGAAGATATTTCTATTTTAAATATAGATTTTTGAAAGATTCGTTTTACTTTTCCCAAACTTTGTGTATCTTTGTCCCCGCAAAGCTAAGTGCGGGGTGTAGCACAGTTGGTTAGTGCGCCACGTTCGGGACGTGGAGGTCGGACGTTCGAGTCGTCTCACCCCGACTGATTTTAGCCCAATTTATTGTAGTTCAATAAGTTGGGCTTGTTCGTTTAAATGCGACCGGGAGAAATACGGGAGATTATTGACTTAGTCGATAATTAAAGGGTATATCGATTCAATAGGTACTCAGAGTGGATTATAGACAAGAGACTCATCTCTAAAATTCAAGTCTATCCCCACTAATTTTCTACTGAATCAGCTTATTGGGTCAAGAGAGTTTTTTTTGCATTTGGGTTTTTAATCAATTCCGAATGGGTGTTAATTCTTTGGAGATGAGGTATAAAAATTGTACTTATAATTTTGAATGCTGAACGGAATATGTATCTTTATACCCTCATTTATATGGTTATAGCATGAATAAGCATATCATTACAGAAATATCTCCATTGTCGGAAAAAGATTGCTTGTTTATTGTGGAACGATACAAAACGGAGTTTACGTATCCTTTGCACAATCATAAGGAATACGAGCTGAATTTCGTCGAGAATGGAGCAGGAGTAAGGCGGATTGTCGGAGATTCGGTAGAAGAGATCGGCGATTATGATTTGGTCTTGCTTTGCGGGGATAATTTGGAGCATGTATGGGAACAAGGAAACTGTCAATCCAAGCAGATTCGGGAAATTACTATACAGTTTTCTCCGGATTTATTTTCCAATAATTTTATTGACAAGAAGCAATTCACGTCTATCCGTAAAATGCTCGATAGGGCGCAAAAGGGATTGTCGTTCCCTCTGCATGCGGTGATGAAAGTCTATTCGACAATAGATTCTTTGTTAAAAGGAGAACCGGGATTTTATCAGTTCGTAAAATTTTTGACAATCCTGTATGAATTGTCGATTTGTGATGATGCCCGCACGTTGTCGAGCAGTTCTTTCGCGAGATCCAAGACTGCGTCGGATAGTCGTCGGGTACAAAAAGTGGAGGAGTATATCAATTTACATTATACGGAAGAAATCAGATTGTCGCAATTAGCGGAGCTTACCGATATGACGCCGGTCTCTTTCAGCCGATTTTTCAAATTAAGAACAGGAAAAAGTCTGTCGGATTATATTATCGATATACGTTTGGGACATGCGACAAGACAGTTGGTCGATTCGACGAAAACGGTTGCCGAAATATGCTATGAATGCGGATTTAATAACCTGTCGAATTTCAATCGCATATTTAAGAAGAAAAAAGGGTGCTCGCCCAAAGAGTTCCGAGAAATATATTACAAGAAAAAGATTTTTGTTTAGGAATTGATTGTGGAGGTATTGATTTTCTTTTTCAGAGAAAATCGGCGGAATGTTTGTGCGGAATGATTTTTTATAGTACTTTTGTGGGCTGATTCTGATATGGGCTCAAAAAGAGGTGTCTCGGTTGACCCCGCCCGGCAGAGAGAACGTAAAAATAAAAATACAATGTACGTTATTGTTGAGATTCAAGGACAACAATTCAAGGTAGAAAATGGAAAGAAATTGTTTGTCCACTATCTGGGAGCAGAGCATGGAGCTGTTCTCGAATTTGACAAAGTATTGCTCGTCGATAAAGACGGAGCTGTAACCGTGGGCACTCCCACCGTGGAAGGTGCGAAAGTCGTGTGTGAGGTTGTTTCGAACGACGGTTTCGGTAAAAAAGGCCTCGTGAAAGGTGAAAGAATTCTTGTTTTCAAGAAGAAAAGAAGAAAAGGTTACCGTAGATTGAACGGTCACCGTCAATATTTCACCGAAGTGTTAGTTAAAGAAATTGTTGCTTAACCCTATTAAACTTCTAAGAAAATGGCACATAAGAAAGGTGTTGGTAGTTCGAAGAACGGTCGTGAATCGGAAAGCAAACGATTGGGTATCAAAATATTCGGTGGACAATATGCTAAGGCCGGTAATATTTTGGTTCGTCAGAGAGGTACTGTTCATCATCCCGGAGAAAACGTGGGTATTGGAAAAGACCATACGTTGTTCGCATTGGTAAACGGTACGGTAGTGTTCCGTAAATGTAAAGAAAACCGTTCGTATGTATCGGTGAAACCGGCGGATAATAACTGATAAGAGTTATAACTATTTATAGAAAGCGTGACTTCTCGGATATGAGTTGTCACGTTTTTTATTTTCTGTTTTGTGAATTGGAGTTTCGTGATAATAAAAAAATAAGCTCAATAGGTAATCAGTGGAGAGCGTCCTTGTATATTCCAGCCCCTCTCCTCAGAAACTGATGTTTCTCGGTATCTTCCCTTTATTGCACTGCAATGCAAGGAGGAGGACAAACACAATCCACTTATTCGCTAAAAAATGCGTTAGAAGGATATTAAACCTCCTCCCTTGTCATCTCTCGTGTCCTTACGGTGTGTTTAAAACTCCTCCCCTGTGTTTTGCGACGCAAAATATAGGGGAGGTGTCACGAAGTGACGGAGGGGTTAAGTCCTACAATCGAAAACTCCTATGTTGTCTTTCCCAACCCCTCTCCGAAGAAGATTCGGAATGAGGCTGTCGGCAAGAGATTCATCTCTAAAATTCAAGTCTACCCCTACGAATTTTATACTGAATCAAAAAAGCTACTTGGGATAAAACCAAGTAGCCTTTTCTTTAATTTTTTTACCGGTGTGCTTATGCTTCGTGGATAGCGTCGTTAGGACAAACCTCAGCGCAAGTACCGCAGCTCAAACATTTGTCTGCATCGATTTTGTAGATATCACCTTCCGAAATCGCTTCTACCGGACACTCGCTAATGCAAGAACCGCAAGCTACACAGTTGTCATTAATTACGTAAGCCATTGTTTTTAGTTTTTAGTTTGAAATAATTAGATCTAATTGCGACACAAAAGTAGCATTTTTCTCTCTATTGCAAAAGAAAAGGAGTAGGAATTTGTGTGTCAAATACAATTCCTGTGGAACAATATACCGCTTGTTTTTCCGTTTGATAAATAGTTATCGTACTATGAATAGAGGTAGTGATATACAAGGGAAAGTATTACATGGATTTACGGTCCGTAGATACGTGGGGCGATTGTACGTTTTCGTGGCGTGCATAGCGTTGTTGTGGCCGGTATGTGTATGTGCTCAACCTCGTAAAGTACAGAATTTACCGTATGTAGATCATAAACTCTTGCATTTGGGATTTTCTATTGGTACGCATGTGCAAGATATGAAGTTTGTACATTCGGGTTTCGTTACCGATGGTGGAGAAAGTTGGTACATGGATATTCCCGATTTTTCACCCGGGTTCAATGTGAATTTGATGGCCGACCTTTATTTGTGCCCCCATTTGAATTTGAGATTTTCGCCGGGTATATTTTTCGGGAATAAAGTGGTGAAGTTTAGAGAGACGGCGACGCAGGAATATCGGACACAAGACATTAAATCGAATTATATCGTCGTTCCTCTCGAATTGAAATTCAGTGCTTTGCGTTGTAATAATTTTCGTCCATACCTGATCGGGGGAGTCATGGGAACGGCCGACGTATCGAAAAAGAGAAACGATTTGCTTAAACTGAATACATTCGACGGTTATTTGACTATCGGCCTCGGTTGTGACTTTTATTTACCATATTTTAAATTGATTCCCGAATTGAAATTCTGTTTCGGACTTACAGACGTCATTAACCGGAAACGAAATGATTTGAGGGATCCGGCCGATATTAAATTTACTCAGTCCTTGAAGAAAGCGACATCGAATATGGTGATATTGTCATTCTATTTCGAATGATTTTTTATGGACCTGTAAATGGTCGAGAATAATTCGGGACGTATATTCAATTGAGATAACGCGCCATGCGTGCGGGAGGGATATACCCGGTTGCATAAAAATATATAGATGAGTTCTTGTCCGGGATCTATCCAAAAGCAAGTGCCGGTGAAGCCTAAATGACCGATGGTCGAGGCCGATGCTTCGATGGCCGTAGGGCTCTTTTCCGGGTTGTCCATATCGGGCTTGTCGAATCCTAGCCCCCTGCGGCTGGTCGAGCTTTTTTCTGTCAGAAACAGTTCTACGGTTTTCGGGGATAAAATTCTTTCGTTTCCATATGTCCCTTTGTTTAGCCACATTTGGCATAGTTTAGCCAAATCGTTGGCGTTGGAAAAGAGTCCGGCATTGCCTTGTACGCCTCCGAAAAAACATGCTGTTTCGTCATGGACATACCCTATCAGTTGTTGCTTCCGGTAAAAGTTGTCGCATTCTGTCGGTGCGATTCTTTCGGTTGGAAATCGGTCGAGAGGGCGATATCCGGTCGTTTGCATGCCTAAGGGTCCGTAGATGTTTTGCTGCAAATATTTGTCCATCGCAATGCCGGTGGCGCTTTCGACAGTCTCTTTCAATAAGACGAAATTCAGGCAGCTATATAAGTATCGTTTGGAGGGGCGTAATTTGCACTCGATGATACGGTTGATAAGGGTGTCGGGCAAAGATTTCGAACCATATAAATTCTGGGCGATTCTCATGGGAAATCGATCCGATTTCCGAGAGGATAATAGGTCTTTGCGTAGTTGGGCATTGCGGTTAGCAAAAGTGTTATTCCCTATTTGTATGGAGTAGATGCTACTTTTCCTACGCTTGATTAATGGTTTCGTGAAGCTGTTGGGGTCGATAATGACCGAAGTCATTTGCAATGAGGCAGGCATACCGGTTTCATGTAAAAGAGCTTCCTTGATCGTCAGACTTTTTTTATCGGTATTTCGCAGTGGAGCAAAGTATTTGCTCATCGGTTTGTTCAAATCTATACGTCCGTTGTCATAAGCCTTCATGATAGCCGGTAAAGTCCCAGTCGCTTTCGAGACGGATGCCAAGTCATAGAGGTCGTTTGTGGCGACTGCATGGCGGTGAGTTTCGTAGTCGAAGTATCCGTAAGCCTTGTTCCAGACTACTGTTCCTTGTCGGGCAACCAATAATTGACAGCCCGGGAATGCTTCTTCTTTAATCCCTTGTGCTATAATGGAATCGACAGCAGACAATATCCGGCTGTCCATGTCGACCGATTCGGGAATCGCATATCCCAATCGGCACTTTGGAATATATATGCCTTCTTCCAGTTTGAACGAACCTTCTAAACTTACGGGTAATTTTCCCTTTATGGCATATCCTCCGAATAGGGCTTGTGCTGCATATTCTTGTGCCAACGAGGTATTTTCGTAGGCTAATAAAAGCGTTTTGCAATGAGTCAATTCGTGACTTAATCGATTCATCTGATAAGGGGAGAGAAAGCATGCGACTATTGCTTTCCCGGTTTGGCATATACGGCCGATTCTGGCCCTATGTTCGGCATTGCCGCTATGTACAGCCAGTATGATTTTATCATAATGTTTCAGTGTGTCCAGCAGTGAAGGCAGAGGATTGCTGTCGTCGAAGCGGCCTACGTTGTCGGCGTATAGCGTTATTGTTTTCTGGAAAACCGATTCCGTGTCGTTCCCCACGGATACAACGGCGATTCTGCCCTTGTTCAAATGTGTGATAGGAATTAGATTTTGACTGTTACGTAGCAAGGTCATGGCCTCGCTGTTGAGCTTTCGGTTAAGGGCATCGTATTCGGGAGCGTTCAAATCTTCGATAAGGTTTTTGGTTTTTATGGGTGTATAGTTCGCTAATCCGAAAACGTATTTGTAGCGTAGCACTTTTTTACATTTTTCATCGATGGCCTGTTGAGTTATCTTTCCTTGCTCGATAGCCGATAAAATGCTGTTCAACTGTTCTTCGGGTTTCGATGGGTTCAGAGCGATGTCGTTCCCGGCGAGTATGGCTTGTAGTGCCGTATTGCCGAATTTCGATGCTCCCTTCATTTTTAAAGCATCGGTGAATATTAACCCCTCGAAATTTAAGGAGTCGCATAAAAGTTCGCGGGTGATAATCGGCGATAAGGAAGAGGGGGTATTGGTGGCATCCCATGCAGGAATATTCAGATGCCCCACCATTATGCCCGATAGTCCGCTGTCGATATATGCTTTGAATGGAGGTATTTCGGTACTCATGAGCCTTTCCTTGCTATGAGGAACAAGGGGGAGTGTCTTATGCGAGTCTTCCGAGGTATCTCCGTGTCCCGGGAAATGTTTGGCAACGGCCATGACTCCTACGGATTCTAATCCTTTGGCGTATGCAATAGCTTTGGACGAGACATTTTTTAAAGACTCTCCGAAAGAACGTTTGCCGATTACCGGATTACGCGGGTTGCTGTTGATGTCGAGAACCGGAGCGAAATTGACATGTATGCCCATGCGCCTGCATTGCTTCCCTACGGCACGGCCGTATTCGTAGAGGAGAGAATCGTTTTGAACGGCTCCTAACATCATGTTGACCGGAAAGCGCGGAGTATCGGACAAACGCATGGCGAGCCCCCATTCTCCGTCAAGAGTGATCATCAGGGGAACTTTGGATAAGGACTGACAGTAGTTTGTTAAGTTGGCTTGGTCTTTTGCTGTTCCTGAGTCGAAAAGCAGTCCACCGATTTTTTGTCCTTGTATGAGTCTTTGTAACGTTTTACGGTTTTGCGGGGTATCGCTGTTGCGCACTGTAATAACTAACAGTTGTGCAATTCGCTCTTTGGGAGAAAGCGATTCGAACACCGAGTCGACCCAGTGTTCCATAGCCGACTGATCGGCCGTTTGAAGTAGATACGGGTTTTTAGCTTGCGTAGATAGGGCTACCAAAGCAAAAAACGTCCCGATACAGGCAATTATCTTTTTCATGTCCGGTTACTTGTTATTCGATGAGATTATGCGTCCCCCTTTGGGAGGTGCGATGGTGTGTCCCTCCCGGTTTTCTCTCTCGATGAAATTTATAACGGCATCTCTCATGAAAGTGTTGCTGTTTTTCCGTTCTATTGCATTCAGGAACGGGGTCATGTGATCTCCGCCATTGGCTACATAGTCTATCGTGGCGATGGAATAGATACGATCGTCGTCGATAGGTCTGCCGTTGACGGTCGGTTCGATGGCTTTTTCGTCGGCAATGGTCATGTGTACATCTTTGCTCACGGCCTCTCCGTTCCGGGAAGCTACGATATTGAGTAACTCGCGTACATCGGAACCTTTTAGTTTTATGAGACATAATGTATTATCGAAAGGGAAGATAGAATATATTTCGCCCAATGTAATATCTCCCTGCATGAGTGGATTGCGTATCCCCCCTGTATTGATAATCGCAAAATCGACCGGTTGACCGAAATCTCGTTGAACTTCGGTTTTTATGATGTCGGCCGAAAGATTGGTCAATGAGGTTTCAGGTCTGCCCGGAGCCATGTATTGGCTCGATTTCCCGATGACGATACTCATTATGCTGTCGACACTTGTCTTGTATTTATCGACTATTTGTTCCATTAGCGGTTCGGGAGTCTTGTCCCAACGGGCATCGACGGGAATGAGTTTGTAAGAAATGTCGAATTCCTGTCGGGACGTGGAGCAGGACGAGAGGATTGACAAAACGACCGAAAGACAGCCGATAGAACAGTATGTATTTAATTTCTTCATAACGGTTTAGTAGTTAGTTTCGAGGTTCTATGGTAATGCAGCCTAAGTAAGCTCCGCTCATTCCGGTTTGAGTGATGAGTACGTTTTTCCCATCTTTGTTTTTAACTTGGTATTGTAGGGTAGAGAGAGGATTATTGTCTATACTGTCGGGGTTGATGACCGTATGTGAATGTCCCCCGATGATGATGTCTATGTCGCTGCTTGCTGCTGCTATTTGTGGGTCGGTAACGTCTTTTTTGTCTTGTGCCGTGTATCCTAAATGCGATACGGCCACGACGATATCCGCACCTTTTTGTTTAAGCAAAGCAGCGGTTTCATTGGCTGCTTGGATAGGATCGTGGAATATCACCCCTTTACACGATTCCGAAGGAATGAGATTATCGGGATTGACGTTCAAGGCTAAAAATCCTATTTTATATTTCCCGACTTTTTTAATGACCCACGGTTGCAAGGTTCCGTGCAAAGGTGTGTGGGATACGTCGTAGTTGGAAGAGATAAAATCGGCTGTCGAGTTTTTTATCAGTTGAGCCAGTTTGGTCATACCCGCATCGAATTCATGGTTCCCGATAGTGCGAATATCGTAACGCATGGCGTTCATCGCTTCGAATTCGGCATCGCCTTTGAAAAGGTTGAAATAGGGTGTCCCTTGGATAGCGTCGCCGGCATCGACTAATAATACGTTAGGTTCGGCATTGCGGATACTGTCTATGATAGCCATGCGTCGCGTTGCCCCTCCCAAACCTCCGTATTTTTTGTGGGTGGCTGCGAAAGGTTCCATTTGGCTGTGGGTGTCGTTGGTGTGCAGAATGACGATGCGTTCGGTTTGTGCCAGTCCGCACAAAGAAACGGACAAATATATGGCCGTTATTCCTATGAGTTTTCTTATCATGATGTGAAGAATGTTAGTATGTCGTTTTTTCTCTTGGACGAAATTACAAATTTGAAGATAATATATCAAAAAATTGCTCCCAAGATTGAATTTTGTTAACCTTGCAAGAGCGGTTTGTCCGAAAAAATCGACGGCATATTTGTTTATGTGGCGAAAAAGTCGTTACTTTGCCCCGCTTTTCGTAATCTCTGGCAGGAGAAGTGGCCTGTTAAATTACGTTTCAGTATGAACATTTTAAATAGCTATTAAAAATGGATTTAGTAAAGATTGCAGAAGAAGCATTCGCATGCGGTAAAGAGCACCCCGAGTTTCGTAGTGGTGACACCGTTACCGTATCTTACCGTATCAAAGAGGGTAACAAAGAGCGTATCCAGCAATTCCGCGGAGATGTTATCCGTATCTCGGGTCACGGTAACAAAAAGCGTTTCACGGTTCGTAAAATGTCGGGTAATGTAGGTGTGGAAAGAATTTTCCCCATCGAGTCGCCTTTCATCGAAGAGATTGTAGTGAACCGTCGCGGTAAAGTACGTCGCGCTAAACTTTATTATCTGCGTGCGTTGACCGGTAAAAAAGCCCGTATTAAAGAAAGAAGAGTTTAATCTTTCTTACAAGGCATATAAAAACCGCACCGAATATTCGGTGC